>CAZOLL010000106.1:0-10607 GCA_964580365.1 uncultured Phycisphaeraceae bacterium | reverse complement strand
GCAGGTCCTTGGACTCTTCGCTCACGCGCGGCTCCTGGCCTGGCGCCGCCACCAGAAGGAAGCGGAAGTCATGGTGCTCGTGCGCTGGCTCCGCGCCGCGCGGCGGGATCGGGTGGACGTCGACATCGATCGCGACGGCTGATTGTCCCGCGCGCGGCGGAGGCCACGGAAGGAATCGCTCCATGCCGGACTCCTCGCGCGCCTCGCGCAGCGCCGAGCGCGCGAGGTCGGCGTCGCCGTCGACGTGGCCGCCGAGCTGCAGCCAGCGGTCGAGCTTCGCATGGTGGGTGAGGAGACAACGGCGGCGGTCGGACGCGACGATCCACGCCGACGCGGTCACGTGGCCGGGCGGGCACGTCCTCAACAGGCAGTCGTCTCGTTCGAGCACGAGGCGCCGGACGCGCGCCGCGACGCTTCGCTCGGCGGGGAAGCGCGCCTCGTAGTCGTCGAGCAGCGCGAGGACGCGTGCGCGCTCCGCGTTCGTGATGGCGCCGGTCACGCGGGCCTCACGACGACGCGACCGCCTTCGACCGCGAGGCGACCTTCCGCGAACCAGCGGATCGCCTGCGGGTAGGCCGCGCACTCGGCCTCGAACACGCGCGCCGCCAGCGTGTCGGCCGTGTCCCCCGGGAGCACCGGCACGCGGCGCTGCAGGATGATGGGGCCGTGGTCGTACTCGTCGTCGACGAAGTGAACGGTGCAGCCGCTCTCCTTCGCGCCGGCCGCAAGCACGGCCTCGTGCACGTGGTGCCCGTAGAACCCGGCGCCGCCGAACGCGGGCAGGAGCGCGGGGTGGATGTTCATGACGCGATGGCGCCACGCGTCGTCCATCGGGAGCCGGGCGAGGTACCCCGCGAGCACGACCAGGTCGACGCGCGCCGTCGCGATGCGCGCCCAGAGTGCGCGGCCGAACTCGGCAACGTCTGCGAAGTCGCGCGGGCGGATCACCTCGGACGGCACGCGAAGTCGCGCCGCGCGCTCGAGCGCGCCAGCGTTCCTGGTGCTGGTCACGAGCAGTTCGACCGACGCGTGCAACGCGCCCTCGCGCGAGAGCTGGACCAGGTTCTCGAACGTGCGCCCGCCGCCCGACGCGAGCACGGCGAGGCGGATCGGTCGCGCCCCGCTCACGGGCGTGCCCCGAGCGCCGCGAGGCCTCGCTCGATTCGACTCACGACCTCGGCCGCGGAGAGCCCCGCGACGCGGACGCGCTTCATGCGGGAGGAGGCGCCGGAGACCAGTTCGACCGCGTTGCGGCGGACTCCGAGGAAGCGGGCGATGACTTCGAGCACCGCCTCGTTCGCGCGTCCGTCCTCGGGCGGAGCGGTCACGGCCACCGCGAGTTGCTCGCCGACGACGCCCTTCACTCCGTCGCCGCGGGCGCGCGGCGAGGCGCGCACCAGCAGGTCGACGGCCCCGGCACGCTCCTCGACCTTCAGCGTCATTGCGCGGGACCGACGAGCGACAGCGACGCGTCGCCGCGGTCGAGCGTCGCGTATGCGGAGAGCACGACGTCGGTGTCCTTGAACTCCGCGAGCAGGCGCGCGAGCAGCGGGACCACGCCTCCGAACGACAACTCACCCTTGCCTTGGAACGGGCCGAACGCGCGCGCCAGGAGCTGCGCCGCGTCGACTTCGCGCGCCATCCGCGCGCGGACGGCGCGCGCGGCGTCGCCGACGGACGCATCGGATTCGGCGCGCGCGAGCAGGTCGGCCAGGCGCGGGTCGTCGGGCCGAGGCCACACGACGTCCTTCAGGGTCCGCGACTCCGCTTCGCTCCAGCCAGCCTCGGGCTGCCAACGTGCGAGCGCGTCGGCGACCGCGCGCGCGGCGGCGTTCGCCTGCGCGGACTGGATCAGGAGCGCGGCGCGCACGATCTTGAGGTCGATCGCGGGGTCGGCCGCGAGGCGGCCGTGCAGCAGGTCGATGAATCGCGACACGGTGTCGAACTGCGCGAACTTCACCGTCGCGCGCGCCGAACCGCCGCGGTTCGAGACCTCGAGCACGATGCCCTCGCCGTCGTCGGTGAGGCCGGCGATCTCGAACGTCTGGTCGCGCTCGGGGTGCTTCAGTTTGTTGTCGGAGAGCGTCTTGCCCTGGATGGCCGCGACGAACGCGGCGCGCAGCTCCGCGGCGGCTTCCGCGTCGGCGACGCGGCGGTCGGCCCACGCCTGGTACTCGGGGGTCGCGAGGCGCGAGCGCAGGTCGCGCAGCGAGGCGGCGGCTTCCGCGAAGCGGTGGGCGCGCACGTGCCCGAACGTCGCGTTCCAATCGAAACCCGTGCCGATGATCTTCAAGTCGCCCGCGAGTCGCGCGGCGGTGGCGCGCGCGGCGATCTCGGTCGCGCGCGCGCGAGTGTCGGTCGCCGAGGCGAGCAGGCCCTTCACCTGGTCGGCGAGCCGGCTGGTGCCCGGGTCGCTCGACGCGACGGCGACGCCCGACAGCTCGGTGAGCTTCGGCTCGAGCTGGTCGAGCGTGGCGAGCGCGGCGGCGGCGTCGCCGGCTTCCACCGCGCGGTTCGCTTCGGACAGCGCGGCTTGCGCCATCCCGTTCAGCGCGCCCGCGAGCGCGGTGCCGAGCTCGATCTTCGCGTCGGAGAGACGCGTCTCGTCCTTCAGCACGTCGGCCGGAGCCGCGGCGATCGCGCGGGCGGCGCCCGCGAAGTCCTTCGCGTCGAGCGCGGCGGCGACCGGCGCGCGCCACGCGGCGAGCGCCGCGACCACCGCCGTCTCGTGCTCCGCGGCCGCTTTCGCGTCGGCCTCGATCTCCGCGGTGAGGTTTTCGGCGCGCGTGATCGCGTTCTTCGCGGTGTTGGTGCCGGGGAACCGGTCGGCGAGCGCGCGCAGTTCCTTCACTTGCTCGTCGCGCGGCATCGAAACGAGCCGCACCGACAGCTCGCCGAGGGCAGCACTCGCCTCCTGCTCGTGCTCGAGGTCGGCCTGCGTCTGGTGGAGCTTCGCCTCCATCTCGGCGGCGCGGCGCTTCGCCTCGGCGTCGTCGACGACGACCGTGGGCTGCGGCGCGGGCTCCTCCTTCTTCTTCAAGAACGCCCACGCTCCGACGCCGGCTCCGCCGAGCACGAGCACGAGGAGCGCTGCCGCGGCGAGCTTCTTTCCCGAAGACGCGGCCGCGCCCTGGTACTGATCGAGCGCGGTGATCAACTCGGCGCAGCTCTGGAAGCGGTTCGCCGGATCCTTCTCGAGGAGCTTCGCGACGATGTCGGACACCGGCTGCGGCACGTCGGGGCGCAGGTCGCGCACCGCGGGCGCGGTCTCCTTCACCTGCTTCTTCACGATCTCCGCGGCGCTCTCGCCGGAGAACACCGTGCGGCCGGTGAGCATCCGGAAGAAGGTGGCGCCGAGCGAATAGAGGTCGGAGCGCGTGTCGAGCGCCTGGCCGCGCGCCTGCTCCGGCGAGATGAAGTGGGGCGTGCCGAGGATGCCGCCGTCGGGCGTCGCGCCGGCGCCGGCGTCGGTCGCGTGCGCGATGCCGAGGTCGGCGATCTTCACGCTCGACAGCTCGGTCAGCATCAGGTTGTCGGGCTTGATGTCGCGGTGGACGATCTTCTTCAGCTCCGCGTACTCGAGCCCGCGTGCGGCGTCGTGGACGAAGCGCAGCGCGTCCTCGAGCTTCATCGGGCCGCCCCTCACGATGCGGTCCTCGACCGTGCCGCCGGGCATGAACTCCATCGCGTAGAACGTGAGCGGGCCGTCCTTGCCGGCGTCGTAGACCTGCACGATGTGCGGGTGATTGAGTTGTCCCGCCGCGCGCGCCTCCTTGAGGAAGCGCTCGACGAACGCCGGGTCGCGCGAGAGCTTCGGCGCGAGGATCTTCAGCGCGACCTCGCGGTTGAGCGAGAGCTGCAGCGCGCGGTACACGGTGCCCATCCCGCCGCGTCCGAGACGCTGCAGGAGCTTGTACCCGCCGAGCTGCTTGCCGACGCCGCCGCCGGCGTCGGTTTCGGAGAAGAACGAGAAGGAGGTCGAGCCGATCGTGATGCGGTCGCCGCTCTGCAGCTCGGCGACGCCGGCGACCTTGCCGTCGTTCACGAAGGTGCCGTTCTTCGAGTCGGCGTCCTTCAGGAAGAACTTGCCGTCCTTGCCGGCGATCTTGCAGTGCGCGCGCGAGGCGAGCTCGTCGGCGAGCGGGACCTCCGCCTTCGGGTCACGGCCGAGCGTGTAGACGTGGCCGGCCTCGAGCTTGACCGCGCGGCCCTTCTCGTGACCCGACTCGTAGATCAGGACCGCCACGTCGTGCGCCTCGCAAACGTCGGACTCATGCGGGCTCCGAGAGGCCCGCGAAGCAGGCGCGCCCGACGCGGAGCATCGTGGCGCCTTCCTCGACCGCGACTTCGAAGTCGTTCGTCATCCCCATGGACAACTCGGTGAACGTCGCGGGCATCCGGCCGGATGCGACCAGCGAATCGCGCAGTGCGCGCAGCTTCTTGAAGTGGGGGCGCGACGCCTCGGGCGCGCGATCGAGCGGCGCCATCGTCATGAGGCCGACGACCTTCACGGCGGAGCACGCGCGCGCCGCGTCGACGAGCGGGTCGAGCGCGGACTCGTCCGCGCCGAACTTCGACTCCTCGCCGCTCACGGTTACTTGCAGGAGCACGCGCGGCGCGCGCGACAGCTCGCCCGCGATGCGGTCGACGCGCGCGAGGAGGTCGGCGCTGTCGATCGAGTGGATCACGTCGAACATCTCCACGGCGCGGCGCGCCTTGTTCGCCTGCAGGTGACCGATCAGGTGCCAGCGCGGGCCGCGCACCGCCGCGACCTTCGCGGCCGAATCCTGAATACGGTTCTCGCCGAGGTCGGTGACGCCGAGCGCCACGAGTCGTTCGACGATCGGCTGACCGACGGTCTTCGACACGACGACCGTCGTCACCGACGAACGGGCGCGACCGGCCCGCTCCGCGGCCGCGGCGACGCGCGCCGCGATCACGTCCAGGTTCCGTCGCAGGATCTCGTCGAGGGCCGCGGTCGAGGGCATCGCGAATCGCACCCTCATACCGGACCGGCAAACACGCGTCAACGCGGCGAAAACCTTGCGCCATCAGGCCTTCCGTGGACTTTGTGCTTGCGCGTGAAAGGTGTCGTCCTAAGATCCCGCCGATTCTTGATCCGGGCCGACGACGCGCGCGCAAACGCAAGCGCGGGCCGACGGCGCGGTCCCTGGCGAGCAGCTGCCGGAGTCGAAGAAGGCGCGGACGAGGCCTCACCCCGCGTCACCGGCGCACCCGCCCGGCGTGCGATGGCGTGGATCGAGTCAAACGAGTCCGACGCAGGTAAGGAGTTCGCCGCATGAGGCGATTGCCCGCTCTGTTCGCCGCAATCTCTGTCGCGTCCGTCGCCGGGTGCACGTCGTTCTCGGGGGAGTTCCCGGTCGACGAGAGCGTGCCGATGACGCCGCAGGCCGTCGCTCAGGCCGCCGGTCTCACGGACGTCGCGTGGGCGCCGTTCCCGCTCTCCGCCCGGACGCGCGGCGACGTGCGGGGGATGAACATCGTCGGCGACACGCTGTACGTCCTCGACTCGAACAACGAAGTGCATGCGATCCAGACCTCGACCGGCGTCCACCGCTGGATCGTCCGGCTCGAGCGTACGCCCGACCGCATGGCGGTCGGCCCGGCGCACGTCGCGTTCGTCGCGAAGAGCCACCTCACCGTCGTGACCAAGGACAGCGGCACGATGACGCTTCGCAAGGAGCTCGACTTCACGCCGTCGTCCGGCATCGCCCTCTCGCTCGACTCGCTCTACGCCGGGTCGTGGGGCAAGGGTTACCGCCTGCGCAGCGTCTCGCTCGCCGACGGCTGGGCGGGTTGGTCGTGGCCGTCCGACGGCCCGGTGCGCGGTGCGCCGGTCGTCGCCGGCAGCGGCGCCGATCAACTGGTCTGCTTCGCGTCGGAGGACAGCCGCGTCGTCGCGCTGCCGCCGCGCGCGGCCACCGGGGCCGAGCCCGACCACGCGACGTGGAGCGTGAAGACGCTCGGCAAGAACGACGCCGATCTCACGGCCGACGCCGACACGCTGTACGTCGCGTCGACCGATCACGCGCTGTATGCGCTCAACCGCATGACCGGCGCCGCGCGCTGGCGTTGGTTCGGCGCGAACGTCCCGCTCAACGAGGCGCCGAAGCTCGCGAGCGACGCGGTGTATCAGCCGTTCGACGGCATGCTCGTCTCGCTCGACAAGGCGACCGGCGCCGAACGCTGGCGCTACGCCGGCGGCGAGCGGTTCCTGGCGCGCGTCGGCGCGGTCGACTTCATCAAGCGCCTCGACGGCACTGTCGCGGTGCTCGACGCCGCGAGCGGCGCCGAGAAGTCGGTGATCTCTTCGCCGCTGTTCGTCTACCTGCCGACGAACGAGGCGGGCGGCGAGTTCGTCTTCAGCGACGGCAAGACGCTCTTCGCGATCAAGTGACCGCGAGCGCGCGACGCGCGCGCTCCTGTTCAGGCGGGCAACTGCTCAGGCCGGCAGCCCCTTCGCGACTTCGCCCTTCCACGCCGACATCCCGCCGGCGACGTTGACGACGTTCGCGTGACCGCGCTGCGAGAGGAACTCGCACGCGGCCGCCGAGCGCGCGCCCGCGGCGCAGAACACGAGCACCGTTCCGTTGCGCGGGACTTCCCGCGCCCGTTCCTCGATCTGATCGACGGGGATCCACTTCGCGTGGGGGACGTGGCCGCCGCGGACTTCCGGTTCCGTCCGCACGTCGAGCACGACGAGCCCCGCCGGCCGATCGACCTCGATCGCGCGGCGCGCCGCGTCGGCGTCGATCTCCGCCCACACGCGACCTTCCTCGATCATCTCGGACGAGACCGGCCGCTTGTCCGCGATGAGCTTCAACCAGCGTTCGATGCGATCGAGCCGCGCCTCGAGTGCGCGCCGTTCGTGGCCGGCCGAATCGCTCGGCGGCGCCGCCGCGGTGGGGCGCGAGGCGCCGCGCAGCGAGAGGATGATCGCGATGAGCGAGAACACGATGGCGAGGATCGCGCCGACTTCCAGCATTGGCCTTCTCCGGGATGGGGCCGGTGCGATCAGCTCGCGGGCCCGCGGAGCTTCGCGAGCGCCGTGACGATCGCGTCGTGCATCGGCCCGTTCGTGACGAGCACGCCGTCGTTCTTCTCGAGCTTCTTGCCGAGTCGGAAGTCGAGCGCCGCGCCGCGCAAGTCGCCGACGCGACCTCCGGCTTCGGCGGCGATCGCGGCGCCCGCCGCGTGATCCCAGACGTTGTCGCGGTAGGTCGGCGTCGAGCGCGGCCGCAGGTACACCTCGGCGTCGCCGCGCGCGAGGACTCCGTACTTCACCTGGCTGTCGACCTTCACGACCCCGCCGTCGAGCCGGAGCGCGGCGACGAGGTCGGTGACGAGCTTCGGGTCGCCGTGGCTCGACTCGACGCTGCCGAGGACGCGGATGTCCTTCGGCGACGACCGCGTGCTCGCGTGGATCGCGCGCGCGCCGCCGCCGGCAAGCGACTCCTGCCGCGCGCCGCGTCCCTTCACCGCCCACATCAGGACGCCGACTCGATCGGCGCCGATGCCGCTTTCCGGCAAGCTCGGGCACGCGAGCACGCCGAGCACCGGCACGCCGTCCTCGAGCAGGCCGATCGCGACCGCGTACTGCTCGCGGCGGAGGAACCCTTTCGTTCCGTCGATCGGGTCGACTGTCCATCGGAATCGATGCGTGGCGTCGCCGCGGTGATCGATCCACCCGCACAGCTCGTCGAAGCCGGCTTTCGCGTCGAGCGCGCCGGACACGAGGTCGACGACGCGACCGCGGAGCGCATCGGACGACGCGCCGCGCAGGTGCTCGCTGCTCTCTTCCGACAGCAGCGAGTGGTCCGGGAACGCGCGAAGGATCTGGCGGTGGATCACCGCCTGCGACGCGTAGTCGGCGATCGTGACGGGTTCGTCGCCGGTTTTCGCAGCGAGGCCCTGCGGGACGAGGTCGTCCTGAACGCGCCGGCAGATGGTCGCGGCGCGGCGCGCGGCGTCCTGGGCGACGGCAAGGCAGCGATCGAGGTCGGCAGCGGTCATGCGCGCGAGCCTACCGTCCGATGCAATGAAAGCGGCGCGGCGCGCCGCGGTTTCCCACGACGCGCCGCGCCGGCTCCGCCGACACCGCCGATCTCAGAGGGTCGGCATCGCTCCGGCGAAGACGACGGTCGCGGTCGCCTGGTCGCGCAGCTCGACCTGGAGGCCCGACAGATCGCCGACGTTGGCCACGCCGAACGGAAGCGTCTGGCCCTTCTTCGTGCGCAGCTTCAGCTTCGCGTTGCCGCCGCCGTTCGTGGTGAGCGAGCCGACGTTCGTCAACGCAAGGGTGTTGGGGTCGGCGACGAAGATGTCGAGCGTCGTCGCGTCGGACTTCTTCACCTCGAACTCGAGCTGCTGGTTGGCCTTCTTCGGCTGCGAGCGCATCCGGATCTTGGCGCGGCCGGGGCCGCCCTCCAGCTCGGACGAGCCCTTCTCCTGCCGCAGCGAAGCGCCGAGCGACGGCACGCTGCCGACCAGGTAGGTGAAGGTGTCATCGCCGCGCACTTCGACCGCGCGGCCCGCGAGGGTCTCGACGTCCGACACTCCGAACGGCAACTGCGCACCGTCGCCGGTGTCCAGCTCGAGCTCGAACTCGCCCGGGTCGCTGTCCGCGCTCAGAGCGCCAACGTTCGTCATCGTGCCGTTGCCATCGTCGAGGAACACGGAGAACACGACTCCGGAAACCGCCACGTCCTCGATCTCGACCTGAAAGCGCTGCCGCCCCTGCGACGGCCGGTTGCGGATCTCGACGTGCCCGTGCGCATCCGGATCCGGAGCGCCGGCCGGTCGAGTGAGGGATGAGCGCGCGCGGTCCCACGAATCGTCGCCACCGCCGCCGCCGCCGCCGCCACCGCCGCCACCGCCGCCCGAGAGCGACGGCACCGAGCCGATCAGATAGGCCACGCCACCCGACCGGACTTCGACCGCGCGGCCGGCGAGCTCGTCAACAGTGCTCGCACCGAACGGAAGCGGCAGATCGTCGTGGTTATCGAACTCGATCTCCTTCTCTCCGGGGCCGTTCGCCTCCATCGTTCCGACGAGCGTGAGCACCGCGGTGCCGTCCTCCATCCAGAGGTCGAAGTCGGTGCCGTCGTCGACGTTCTCGATCTCGACGTTGAGCTTGTGTCGGCTGCCGTTCTTCACCTCGACGCGGACGCGGCCCTTGGCGTTCGCATCGGGCGCGCCGCCCGGGCGGACCAGTTGGGACTCGGCGCGTTGGTCGCTGTCGTTCGCCGTCGCGGCCGGCGCGAAGAGCGCGAACGCCGCGGGAACGCACGTGGCCGCGATGAAGGATCGAATCAGGGAACGCATGCTGCCTCCGGTTGGGGATGGGTTCGGAATGGTCTGCCGTGACAGACCGCAAAGCAGGGGCCACTGGCCGAGAGGTTTGACGGGGCGTACGCTCCCGCGGTTCGAGGCCTTCGATCCTAGTCGGCCTCGCGAATCCGGACGTCGAGCATCCGGCATCGAGACGGTCGACACTCGGATGATCGAACTCCCGCCCTACCTGCGCACCCGGTTCCGGCTCGAGCGGCGACTCTCCGCCGAAGCCGCCCCGCCCGTCGCGCTCGTCCTCGACGAGACCGGGGAGCGTCGCGTCCTGAAGTGGGTGGAGTCGGCCGGTGCGGACGCCGCCCGCCGCATCGCCGGCGAGTTCGCGCTCCTGGCCGGCATCGCGCACGAGAACCTGACGCGGGTCATCGATTTCGGCGCCGAGTCGGGCGGCGCGTGGGTGCTCCGCGAATTCGCGCCGGGCCGGACGCTGACGGAGTCCGCGAGCGACCTTTCGCCGAGCCAGCTCGATCGCGTGCTCGAGGGCGTGTTGCTCGGGCTCGCGCACCTGCACGCGTTCGAGCTGCTCCACCTCGACCTGAAGCCGGACAACGTCATCGTGGAGCGGGACGGCGATCGCGTCCTGGCGCGCTTGACCGACTTCGGGCTCGCGGCGCGCGGCGGCGAGCGCGGCGTCGCGCGCGGCACGCCGCCGTTCGTCGCGCCGGAGACGATTCTCGAGCGTCCGCTGTCCGCGACGAGCGACCTGTTCTCGTTCGGCGTCACCTGGCTCGCGGCGCTTCCGTCGGTTCCGCGGGAACGGCTGTTCGATCTCGGCCGGCTCTACGCCACCTTCCCCGGCCGCCCGTTCCTCGAGAGCCTCGAGATCGACCTTTCGTCGCTCGCCCCGGAGCGCCGCGACCTCCTGGTTCGCTTGCTCGCGACCGATCCGGTCGACCGGCCGCAGTCCGCGGCGGAGGTCGTCGATCTGCTCGCCGCCGTGGGCGGAGCGCGGCGGGCGGTCGCGCCGGACGTCGCTCTCGGCGCCGCGTTGCGCCCGCGGCCCGCATTCGCGGAGGATCCGTCGGCGCCGCGCGCGCTCGCGGACGTCATCGCGGGCGCGCGGCGCGCCGCGTGGATCGAAGCCGCGTGCGACGTCGACCGGCGCGCGCTTCTCGATCGCATCGCTGTGTCCGCCGCGACCGCGGGCATCGAACGCGTCCCGCTCTCGATCGAGCCGGGAACGCCCGAGCTGGAGTGCGCGCGGCACCTCTTGATGGCCACGGACCTCGTGAAGTTCG
>CAZOLL010000105.1:0-10783 GCA_964580365.1 uncultured Phycisphaeraceae bacterium | reverse complement strand
CGGATTGCAGCTCAAGAGACCCCTCGCGTCCGCGGCGCCCGGGTGCGCACACCCCCCCTGGACTGGGAAGGGTCGGAAAGGAACGGATCGCTTCCCGGAGCGCTTCGCGCTCCGGGGGCGATCCACCGGATGAGATGACGGATCTGGACCGCGAGTACGCGGATCCGATCCGTCTTGGTGCGAGGTGGGACGAGAGACCGTGCTGGGGGCGGTCGACGCCTTCGATGTCGCGCGGTTTTTCGCGCGGAGCTCCGCCCCTATCTAAACAGCACCGCGGATTGAATGGGGATGTGGGCCCGGGCCCGGGGCGGCGGGCGGGATGGGGGTTGGTTCGGAAATCGCCGCCTCCGCCGCCACCGCCGTCAAATCGGGCAATACCGTGCGCCTATGCGCGAGAACGGCCTGGAGGCGGCGGAGGCGGCGATTGCTCGAGAGCCCGGAATCACAGCGTTCGTGACGCTCCGCGACACGCAGCGCTCGAGATCGATGCTCGTCGGCGTCGACGCGTCGAACCGAGCGAGTGACGGAGCTCGGGGCGCGAACTCTGAGGCGGTCGTTCGGATGTGACTGCGCGCGTGCTTCGCGCTCGGTCGGCAATCGACGGCAGGCCGTGTGCGGGATTTCTGGTGATTCGCGCCACTTTTTCTTCGTGCGACCGCGGCGCAGTAGATGGCGCGGTTTGCGCTGCGAGCGGATGGTCGGGGAATGCGAGCGCCGCTCGCTGCAGCGATGTGCCGGTTGCGGTCGGACGGCGCGCGCGGCGCGACGAAACAAATCTCGCATGCCGGAGTAACACGCGCCTTCGCGGGCAATCGGCCAGCGATGGAACGGCATTGAGATTGGAGGCAGCGATGGTGTTGCGGGCGTCGAAGGTGAGCTTCGGGATCTTGCTCGGACTCGTGTGCATGGGGGCGGCGCGCGCGCAGGTCGTCGACGTGCAGGCACGAGTCTTTGCTGGGATCGTCATGGCGGCGTCGGCGGCACCGCCGGACTACTCGTTGCCCGGCCCGCTTCCAGTCGGCTGGAACGACGTCGTGCTTCCTCTCGGGACCACGCTCACCATCACGAACCGGATCTACTACCCCGCCGTCGCGAGCGGCATGGCGACAGCCGCGGACCCGACGCACGGACCGTATCCGCTGGTGGGGCTGATCCACGGCGCCACGGTCGCGCCGGATGACTACGACGTCGTGTCGTCGCACGTGGCGAGTCACGGGTTCGTGGTCGCGTCGCTCGGCGGGATGGCCAGCGAGCCGTTGCCCCTGATGGCGAGCGAGACGAAGGAGTTCATGGACTGGGTCGTCGCGGAGAGCGCGACCCCGGGCTCTAGTTATTCCGGGATGGTGTGGGGCGGCGACTACGGCGTGATCGCGAGCTCACGGGGTGGTGCGGCGACGAAGCTGCTGCTCGCGATGGAGCCGAAGCTGCGCGCGGCCGCGATGATGGAGCCCTCGGACATCGGCGGTACCACCGGAGACCAGAACGTCGGCGCCTGGACCGGCGACTGGCTGTTCCTCGCTGGCTCGATCGACTCGATCAACCCTCCGGCCGAGGTGCGCCGCTATCTCGGGAAGGCGACGAGCGCTGCGCGACGGCTCTACGTCGAGATGCAGGGAGCAGGGCATTCGGGGTGCCTCGATCCCGACACCCCCGGCCTGCCGACGGAGCCGCTCACGCAGCTCGAACAACTCGAGCTCCACGGCCAGATCGTGACTGCGTTCCTCGACGCCGAACTCCGCGGTGTCGAAGACGCCGATCACCAGATTCTGGGAAGCGGCGCGGCCGACGACCCGCTGATCCACGAGACGACGTGTGTCGCGCCGCTGCTGTGGGCGGTCGAGCGCGCGGTGCCGCCGAAGACGGTTTCCATCGGGCTGGCGGGAAGTGCGGGCGACCTCGCCGTGCTCGTGCTCGCATTCGGAACCGCGTCGATCCCGACGCCCTACGGCACGCTGTTGATCGACCCGTACACGGCAGGCGTGATCGTGCAGACGCCGCTCGGTGTCGGGGGGACGGTCGAGGTCAATGCGGCCGTGCCGCCCGGCGTCTCGGGTCTGGTGGTTCACGTCCAAGGGCTTGTCTTGAACTCTGGTGGGGCGTTCACGAGGGCGGATGCGCTCGTCCTGCCATGAGGGGCTGTTGAGGAATCCCACGCGGGCCACGAACGGGTCGTGGACGACATCGGTCTGGTCAGCTTCGGCGGAATGTTGACCCTGCGTCCACGCTCATCTTCGTTCCGCGGTGTCGAGTCCGCGACTCGTTCCGACGCTCGCGTGGGATTCCGTTTCTCGAAGTTCTTGCTTCCGGGCGCAGTCACGCACCGGGGGCCCAGTTTCGCCGCGCAAGGAATCAACGCGAACGCCGCGCGGATGGTGACGACGACATGCCGCGTTCGGTCTGCCCAGCGCGCTGCAGACGCCGTTCAGACACCCAATCGGCGTTCGAGGAACGGGCGTCGGGATCTGCTGAGCGGGACGATTGTTCCGCCACGCAACACCACCCAGCCGGCGGAGTCCTCCCGGCGGATCTCGACGACCCGTTCCATGTTCACGATCGCCGTGCGGTGTGTTCGCACGAAGCGTTCGTCGTTCAATCTCGCTTCCATCCGCTCCATCGTTTCGCGCACCAGGTGGCACTCTGCGCCGACGTGGATGCGCACGCAGTAGTCCGCCGCTTCGATCCAGTCGATCGCGCCGATCTCCACCGTCACGAGCTTCCCCGCCGCGCGCAACGTGACGCGATCGCCGATCGCCGCCAGCGGCCGGGTCCGAAGCACGTCCTGCACCCGGCGCGCGACTTCGGCTTGGCGCCCCTCGCGCACGCAATCCTTCGCGCGCTGCAGCGCGCGCCGGAAGCGTTCGTCGTCGAACGGCTTGAGCAGGTAGTCGAGGGCGCGAGCGTCGAACGCGCGCAAGGCGTAGGCGTCATGCGCGGTCGCGAACACCACGACGGGCATGCGCTGCTGACCGATGCGCTCGATCACGTCGAAGCCCGACATTCCGGGCATCTGGATGTCGAGGAACAGGATGTCGATCTGCTCGCGGAGCAAGCGGTCCACCGCCTCCACGCCGTTTGCGCATTCCTCGGAGATCTCGACTTCCGGGTCGCGACGCAAGAGGACGCGGAGGTTCGCGCGTGCGAGCGGCTCGTCGTCGACGATCATCACGCGAAGGCGCCCGCCGCCGTTCACGCCTCGTCCTCGCGGTCGTGCCACGGCAGGCGCACGACCGCGCGGCAACCGCCGCCGTCGCGCGCGATCAACTCGAGCCCGCCGCCGTCGCCGTAGAGTTCGGCCAGCCGCGCGCTGACGTTGCGAAGCCCGACCCCGCGTCGCGTCGAGTCCTGAGCGAGCGGAGCACCGTCGTTCTCGACTTCGAGGATCAGGTCGCGCTCCCGGCGGGCTGCGCGCACCGACAGCCGCGCCCGCTGCGACACCGGAGCGATGCCGTGGATCACCGCGTTCTCGACAAGAGGCTGCAGCACGAGGGCGGGAACCAGTGCCGAACGGATGTCGGACGGAGTCTCGATGCGCACCTCGAAGCGGCTACCGAGCCGAGCTCGCTCGATGTCGAGATAGTCGGCGACGAGATCGAGCTCCGTCGCCAACGGGATCTCGACGCGTCGGTCAGCCGCGAGCACGCGACGAAGCAGGTCTCCGAGCCGCGCGATCAGTTGCACCGCACGCTCCCGATCATCGTGACGCACCAGCGCGCTGATCGAGTTCAGTGCGTTGAACAGGAAGTGCGGTCGAAGCTGCGCCCGGAGGGCCGCGAGACGGGCACGTGAGACGCGCGCGTCGGCGCGCGATTGCGCGAGCCGTTGCTCACGCAGCCGGCGATCGGAGTCGAACCATCCGATCGCGAGGACGACAGCTGCATACAGCACGATGCTGATCGGGAAGACGAACGACAGGAAACTCGACCAGACCTGCACGAGGGGCGTTCCGGTCCGATGCGAGGTCCACAGCACTCCGACGCTGATGTAGAGCTGCCCGAGCAGCAGGCTGATGACGAAATGAGCGAGCAGTACTCGGGCGCGCAGAGGCGGCGCCACCGGAAGCCGCCGCGCGCCGACGATCACGAGCGGAGTCAGGACCATCCAGGTCGCCCACGGAACAACGCCGTTCACGACGCAGATCCAGGGACTGCCGGATGCGCCGGAGGTTCGCCACTCGACGATGCGCCCAACGGCGCCGATCACCGCCGGCACAGCGAGAACGCCGATCGTGAACGCTGCAATGCGGGCGCGTTTCAGTGGGTTGGACATGCGGCCAGTGTTACGCGGAGCAACCGTGAATCGGTCCGTGCTCGCAGCGAATCCTCGGAAACGAGTGACGAACCGGATGCCGCGGCCCACGGACCCCGCGCCTCAGCCGCGTCGAGACCTCCGCGCCAAGTGCGCGAAGCGCACTTCCGTCGCCGAGCACAGCGCGGAGGGGGCGGTACGCTGTGTCCATGACGGCTCTCCGACCGGCATCGATGATCGTGATTGCCGCGCCGCTGTGCTTCATCGCGTGCGCGTCGACGGACTCCGACCAGTGGCAAAAGATCGACCGAGCCGCGCGCTACGACCTCGATCGGCGTTATCCGTCGAGCGCATCTCGCGAAGAGATCCGTCAAGCGACCGGCACGCCGATCCTCGCCGGCGGACTCGACGACGCCGCGCGCGATGCTTTCGGCGCTTGGTGCGTCGAGCGCGTTCGCGAGCGCGCGGGGGATCGTGCGATCTCGTGCGACGTGTTCGTCGTGTCGGGCGGCTCGTCGGGCGTGTTCGAGGATCGCGTGTTCTATGACGCGAACGGACGCGTCGTCGCGGCCTACCGCCGGTTCGCGGGACAGTGATTCGGACTCACTCGGGAGTCTTCATGCAGAAGCGCGCGCTCGGCAAGTCGGGTCTCGAGGTCTCCGCGCTCGGCCTCGGGTGCATGGGGATGAGCTTCGCGTACGGGCCGCCAAAGGATCGTCGCGAGATGATCGCGCTGTTCCGCGCGGCGGTCGAGCGGGGCGTCACGCTGTTCGACACGGCGGAGGTGTACGGGCCGTTCGCCAACGAGGATCTCGTCGGCGAGGCGCTCGCTCCGTTCAAGGGCCGCGTCGCCGTCGCGACGAAGTTCGGGTTCGCGCCGGATCCGTCGGTGACGGATCGCTGGGTCGGGCTCGACAGCCGGCCCGCGCACATCCGGGAGGTCGTCGAGGCGTCGCTGAAGCGGCTGCGCGTCGACGCGATCGACCTGCTCTACCAGCACCGCGTCGACCCGAACGTGCCGATCGAGGACGTCGCGGGAACGGTGGGGGAGCTGATCCGCGCCGGAAAGGTGAAGCACTTCGGGCTCTCGGAACCCGGCGCGAAGACGATCCGCCGCGCACACGCGGTGCAGCCGGTCGCCGCGGTGCAGAGCGAGTACTCGCTGTGGTGGCGCGCTCCGGAAGCGGAAGTGCTGCCGCTGGTCGAAGAACTCGGCATCGGCTTCGTCCCGTTCAGCCCGCTCGGCCGCGGCTTCCTCACCGGCGCGATGGACGCGAACACGAAGTTCGACGCGGGCGACTATCGCCTGCAGCTGCCGCGCTTCACGAACGAAGCACGCGCCGCCAACCAATCGGTCGTGGACGTGCTTCAGAACGCAGCGTCGCGTCATCACGCGACGCCGGCGCAGATCGCCCTCGCCTGGCTCCTCGCGCAGAAGCCGTGGATCGTCCCGATCCCCGGCACGACGAAGCTCTCGAGACTCGACGAAAACCTCGCCGCCGCGTCGCTCGAGCTCTCGCCGAAAGACCTCACCGACCTCGCCGACGCCGCCGCGAAACTCCCGATCCAAGGCGCGCGCTACCCCGAATCCGCGGAGCGCATGACGAACCGCTGACTCCACGTCGGCTCACCCGTTTCGCACCCCGCGTCCCCGATCACGTCCCCCGCCCAAATTCAAACCGGTGGATCGCCCCCGGAGCTCCGCTCCGGGAAGCGATCCGTTCCGAATCGACCTTCCCCAAAGTCAGTGGGGGGTGCGCCGCCGGTCGCCGCGGGCGTGAGGGACTTCGGAGCCGTAATCCGCAGCGAGGCACTTGTTCCAAGAGCACATTCGACCCCTGCAGCCGAGCGAGGACCAGCGGCGCCGAAGTCCCTCACTCCCGCGGCGACCGCTCCCTCACGCGTCCAACTCGCCAATCTTCCGCGGCACCAATCTCTCCTCGATTTCCCGCTTCCCCGCCCCCTCCTCCGCATACTCGTCCTCGGTGTTGATGCTCCACGGATCGAGCCGCGCCTCCTCCGTCGCATTCCGCACGCCGTAGGTCGCGGTCATCATCGCGTGATCCTGGCTGTTGTAGTTGTGCAGCCCCTTCCGACCCGCCGGATATGCGTTCGACAAGTTCCCCGCGATCCACGCCTTCAGAGTCTCGCGCCGCTCGCGGTAGCCGTCGTCATAGATCGGATACGCGTCGACGAAGCGGTGCACGCTCCCGTCGCGCGGCAAGTCGTCCTTCACGAGTCCGATCGTCTTCAGCTCGCGCGCGGCCAGCGCCACGAGCGCGGAGTCGTCCATCGACCACAGATCGTCGCCGCGATCGCAGAAGTACTCGAGGCCGAGCGCGGTGGTGTCGCGCGGCGACATCTCCTCGCTCCAGTTCGCGGGGTTCGTGATGCGCGCGACGCGCACCGAAGGATCGTGCACGTAGATCCACTGGTCGGGGAAGAGGCCCTTGCGCGGCACGATGACGGCGACGGTGATGAAGTCGCGGTGCCGCAGGCCGTCCGCGGCGGCGCGGATCTCCGGCGGCGCCGGCGGGTCGAGCGCGGCGACGAACTCCTTCAACGTCATCGTGACGTGGAAGTGCGTGCCCTCGTGCCGAGTGCCGTTCGAGGTGATTACCGCGCGAATCGCGCCGCGCTCGCGCTCGACGCGCACGACGCGAGCATCGAGGAGCACGCGGCCGCCGCGCCGCTCGATCTCGTCCTTCGCGGCCTCCCACAACTGCCCGGCGCCGCGGCGCGGATAGTCGAAGCGCTCGATCAGCGACTTCACCGGCGCCTTCCGTGAGAACGGCAGCGCGTTCTTCACGAGCTCGAGCAGCGAGAGGCCGCGGATGCGCTGCGCGGCCCAGTCCTTGTGGATCTGCGCGCACGGCGTTCCCCACACCTTCTCCGTGTAGGTCTTGAAGAACGCGCGGTAGAGCACCACGCCGAAGCGGTTGATGGTCCAGTCCTCGAACGACGCCTCGGGCCCCCGCGGCGCGACGCGGGCGGCGAGGCAACTGAAGAGCGCGCGCAATGAGCGCACGATGCCGAACTGACGAAGCGTCGCGCCGAGCGCGAGCGGGTAGGGGTAGAACTTCCCCTCGTACCAGATGCGGGTGAGCCGCGAGACCTCGACGAACTGGTCGGGAAGCATCGCGCGCCACATCGCCTTCACGCCGTCGCTCTTCGTGTAGAAGCGGTGCGGCCCGACGTCGAAGCGATGCCCCGCGTGCTCCATCGTGCATGCGAGCCCGCCGACGTGCACGGCGTCCTGCTCGAGGACGACGACGTCCTTCCCGAGCCGCGCGAGATGCCAACTGGCGGTGAGCCCCGCCGGCCCCGCGCCGATCACGACGTGACGTTCGATGGGCGGGTCTCCGTGGGTTCGGACTCCACCGAATTGTGGCGCAGCGCGGTGGTTTTCTCCAACGTCGGAACCCCGCGGTCCAGGCCACGGCGGCGTGGTCCGCCGAGTTCATGACGTCGAGACCGGACGCCGCCGGTTCTGGTTGAGAGCAGGTTCGAGTGGATTTCGGAATTGACCGAGGGGGGACCTTCGGCGTCGCGTCGAGGAATCGAACGGGAGAGTTGCGCACAGCCTCGCTGCGGCCGGCAACCGTCTCTGGGTTCGGGAAGATCGGGTTGCCGGCCGCAACGGGAGACGGTCGAAGAAGCGCGACGAACACGTCGTGCCGATCGTCGACGGCCGGACGCACTGGGCGGCTCGCGAACGGGGATCGTCGATTCGAACTCGCTCCGGCCTCGCCACGTGTGGTTCGAAGCGCACGGGAGACAGCACATGCTGATCGGCGAACTGATGTTCAAGCACACCGACTACGTCTACACCCCCGCGGCTCCGCGAGGCGGGAACAGCGGGATCTTCGGGATCCAGGTACTGCAAGTCGGCCCGAGCTCACCGACGCTCGACTGCGATATCCAGCACCGCAACAGCATCGACGACACATGGACGACCGCAGCCTCGTTCACGCAGATGACCGCCACGGGAACTTCCACGAAGAGCGCGTCGAACCTGCTGCAGCTCGTGCGTCTGCGCTTCAAGTGCGGCGGCAGCGCGTACGACGCCTGGGCGCGCTTCTTCGTGCTGGCACCGGTGTGGGAAGCCGCCTGACGCGTGGCGCGACCGTGGACTTCGCGAAAGAGCTGGAATTGGTGGCGGACGATCCGAGGGAGTTCGGTCCTCGGCTCGAGGGCGACATGCTCCATTTCCTCTCCGGGTCCTCCGTGTACTCCGAGCCGATGCTGCGCCGGGCGAGCGACGCGATCTTCGGAGTCGACGTGCTGCAGATCGGCGGCGGCGGAACCGGCTCGTTGGTTGTCAAGGTCCAGCACCGCAATCAGTTCGACGACACATGGACCACCGCTGCGACATTTGCAGCGATCACCCACACGGGGCTTCACACCAACGGAGTGGGCGACCTGAAGGAGCTGGTGCGGCTCGAGCTCACCCTGAAGTTCGTGACCTCGCCATTCGACAAGTGGATGCGGGTGTTCGTGGTCCCGCCGGTGTGGGAGGCGTGAGCCGCGAGTAGCATCTGAAGACGGCGCTCCGGGATTCGAAACGTGAGCGGAGACTGAGCCATGCCGGGACCAGGGCCGAAGCCCAAGCGCATCGGAGGCGCGGGTGAAGACTTCGTCACGTCCCGAGCGACGCTGACACTGGGCAGTCCAGGGCAGGCGGCATTGATCCTGCGGTCATTGGGACGAGAAGAACCGCCCACGACGGGGCCGCTCGAGGGCGAGAGCAGGGCGGAAGGCGACGCCGGCGGGGGAATTCACACCGGCCCGAGTGGTCACGGAGGACCGCTCGACGGAGAGGGATGGGCGGACATCGGCGGGGCGTGGCCCGATGCTTCGACTTGCAGTGTCAATGGCTGGATATGCGACTGTGAGCACTGCACGCAACACGCCATTCCAGGATCTTCGCAATCGCGTGCCGCGAGCGATTCTTGCGACGTGCCTGCTGCACACAATGAGATGAATTTCGCGACAAGCGGATTCGCGAACCAGCGCTTCGCGTTCGACATCACGGATTGGCTTCCTCCGTGGCGATTCGGACTTCCGAATTTCCCAAGACTCCCGCCGACTCCGCCGGGTGAGCCGCCGATCGCGCCGCCGCCATTGCGTGAAGAAGTTCCAGACATATACGAACCGTTGCCGGAACCGCTTCCCGAGCCAGAGCCACTTGAGTCTTGGCCGACGGTGGAGGATCCGGTCCCTGTTGAGCCCTCCACGCCCAAGAAACCCGGGTGCGGATCTTGTCACGACATTACGGAGATCGCGTCAGCGTCGATTTCGAACGCGACAATTCGCTGCGTCGTAATGATCTCGATTAGTTCGTGCGACAATACGACAGACGCCACCTGCCTTTGTCCAATCTATCCACGCGACACGAGTGGTCCAAAGAACATCGATAGTGGTCTGCTAACACTGGATCTCTTGTCTGGCGTAGACACCGAAGTAACTCGTCTCTGGGATAAATTCAAGGAATGGCAAGATGATCATCCTGAAGAAGATCCAAACGTTCCAGCGACCCCACTGAACAACTACCTGATCGCGATATGTCAGGCGAAATTCACCAAGCCCCCGCGTGTTGAGAAGTGCTTCAGGTGACCAATGCTCCGTCTCATGCGGCCACTCGTTCGATACTCGCCAGCCCAGCCGGAACAGCGAATTATCTGCCGCACGCAAGTACGACTCACGCTCGCATCGCGGGGTGAGCGACGCGCGCCATTAGACTCCTGGATCAATAACGCGGTCCTCGCGCTCGTGATCAGCGCGTTTTCGTGCGGAGGGCGCGGCGACGCCACTGGCGACGTCTCTGCGGATGCACCGGACCGAGTGCCGGCGACGAATGTCGCGATCGCGACGAGCGGAGAGAACTCTCGAGTCGAGATCGCTCCCGAGAGCGATGAAGCGGATGACGTCCCTGACGGCGCACCTCTCGGAGGGGCGGACGACGCGGACCTCTGGGTTTCCTACCTGGAGGAGATGGCGCAGGGATGTCGATCGTTGACCCCAAAGCATGCGGCGGTCGCTGCACCGGCATTCGTCGAGATCTTGCGAAGCACCAGTCGGGTCGCGCGTGTCCGAGCGGAGAGTTCACTCGCTGCGGAGCGCGGAAACGCGTCGGTCATCTGCCACGTCCTGGCGCGACTCGCGGCAGACATCGAATCGATCGCGGCGACGGTCCCGCGCCGCTCGTCGAGTCTTGCGGACGATCGGGCAGGAAGGAGGTTGAACATGGGATCGCTCAGGTGTGACACCTCCGAGTCGCTCGACATCATGTGCGACGAGCTTCGGATCACTCTTTCGGCGGAGGAGCGCTCGTGGATCGACTCGGACTTGCTGGCAGACCTGTGGGAACGAGCGGAAGTCCCGGTGGAGTCGGATCCCGACGTCGTCGAAGGAAACTTCGTCGGTTTCGAGCTGCAGCCGATGTTGGCCGGCGCGATTCAGAGAGCGTTGGATCGACTCGACGGGCGCTGCGTCGCGCTGACGCGCGACCAGACTCCTGAGACGCGCGAATTCCACG
>CAZOLL010000104.1:0-10822 GCA_964580365.1 uncultured Phycisphaeraceae bacterium | reverse complement strand
GCGAGCGCGCGGTACCAGTCGATCTCGACCGCGTGTCCGTCCGGCGCTTTCAACTCCGCGAACGCGTTCTCGAGCGCGGCGGCGCCGTGGTCGCGCAACGTCACGAAGCGGAACCACTCCTGCACGCGCCCCGAGGTGGGGAACCGCGCGAGCGCCGTCTTCACGAACCGCTCCTGCACCGCGCGCAGGTCCATCTCGTTCAGGAAGGTCAGCGCCTCGACTGCGTCGTCGTCGTTCGCGAGCGGATGCCTCAGCAACAGCCCGTGCGCGGCGCGCAGGTCGGCGAGCGCGGCGGTCGGCCAGTCGCGATCTGCCGTGAGCGCCGCGTACAGCTCGGCCTTGCGCGCGCGCACGAAGGTGCGCAACGCGCGCACGACGAGCGGGTCGGCGGCGCGTTCGCGCAGCAGCGGCAGCGCGCGCAGCGCGGCGGCGCGCGCGCCGGCCGG
Source organism: uncultured Phycisphaeraceae bacterium (assembly GCA_964580365.1). Lineage (GTDB taxonomy): Bacteria > Planctomycetota > B15-G4 > B15-G4 > JADJEK01 > CAZBOK01. The sequence goes on along the minus strand of CAZOLL010000104.1, from coordinate 10,376 downwards.
GTCTTCCGAGTATTCGCGCGCCTCGGCGAGCACCACGAGCGCGGACGCCGCCGGCTCCGCCGCCGCGCACGCCGCGGAGGCCTGCAACAGCGCGTCCTGCACCAACGTGAGTGGGTCGCCTTCGACGGCGCGGATGGCGCGGTACGCGGCGAGCATCTTCTCCGCGGCCTGCTCGTGGAGCGCCGGGTCGTCGTGCGCCGGATCGCCGCTCGCGAGCAGGATCTCGACGTCGGCGAGCACCGCGGACGAATCGGGCGCCTCGGCGTCGTCGGGTGCGGACGCCGGTGTTGCCGGTGTCGCCGGCGCCGGCGCCGCGGCGAGCGCCTGCATCCACGACTCGAGCGGCAGCCAATCGGATGCGAGCCCGACCGCCGCGCACGCGCGGGCGAGGTTCTTCGCGTTCCTCGAGATCGTGCGGTTCGTGTCGCCTTCGGGCCACACGTTCGGCGCGAGCACCGCGTCGGCCAGCTCGCGCGTCACGGCGCCGTCGTCGCGCGCGGCGAAGAACGCCTCGGAGAACCACTCGAACGGCCCGCGCCGGAAGCGCGCGACGTCGGCCGCGAACGCGCGCACCGCCGCGACGCGCACGCGGGAATCCGCGTCGCGGAACGCGAGGCGCAGGATCTCCGGCTGCTGCGCCTCGCGATCGGCCGCGAGCGCGCGCGTCGCGAGGTAGAGGCGCGTCGCGGCGTCGGAGCGCAGGAATCGCGATTCGAGTTCGTCGCGGCAGGACGCGTCGGGCGAAGCGAGCAGCTCGTCGTTCGACAGCGAATCGGGGCGCGCCCCGGGCACCGGCGGCGCGGAGTGCTTCTTCAGGGTGTCGTCGATCACCGACAGGTCGTTCACGAGGAAGACGTCGAACAGCACCGTCCCGTCCGGCGCGACGCCGACGTGGCGCGGCGCGACGCGCCGGCCGGAGAACCAGCGTTCGTACAGCGCCGGCTCGGCCTCGATGTGCTCGGCGCAGATCACGCGGCCGAAGCGCGGGTCGGGCAGACGGCGCCCGAAGTCGTCGCGCTCGCGCGGCGAGTGCAGGTCGGGCGAGACGATCATCGGCACGAACGTGTTGGCGAGCCGCACGAAGTCCGGGTCGCGGTAGCGCGAGAGCGCGAGCGAATCGGACGCGGCCTCGCCGTCCATGTTCACGCAAATGAGCAACGGACGGCCGCTCCACTTCACCACCGCGAGCGCGTCCTCCAGGTTGCGCTGCCACTCGATCTGCGCGCGCGCAGGCGCGGCCGCGGGCTCCGCCGCCGGTGCGGCGAGCGGCGCCTTGCCCGTGTCGAGCTTCCGCCACGGGGTCGCCGCGTCGGCGGTTGCGCGCTCCTGCGCGTCGATCGCGCCGTCGCCGTTCGCGTCGAGAAGGGCGAGCAGCGCGTCGATCTCCGCGCCGGTGATGCGCCCGTCCTTGTCGCCGTCGAGCGCGGACTCGATCGAGAGCACGAGCACGCCGGCGTTCAACGCCTCGCGGTCGACCGGCGCGCGCGACTTCGCGGCGCCGAGCCAGCTCGCCAGCGTCGGGTCGCCGACCGTCGCGTCGAGACCGGCGGCGAAGGCGTCCCACTCGACCGGCGCGACCGCGTCGTCGCCGTTCGCGTCCGCCGCTGCGCGGACCACGAGACGCGCGACGTCCGAGACCGGCGGCACCTCGACCGGCTTCGCGAGCGCGAAATCGCGCAGCGCCTCGACCTCCGCGCGCGACACGGCGCCGTCGCCGTCGGCGTCGAGCTGCGCCGCCAGCAGCAGCGCGAGCAGCGCGGCGCGGTCGACGTCGGTCGCGAGCCGGTCGGCGTGCGGAAGGCCGCGCACGAACGCCGCGCGCTCGTCCGCGCCGACGGCGCCGTCATGGTTCAGGTCGGCGGCGCGCGCGACCCATGCGCAAGAAGGCATCCGCTCGGGCGGAACGAGCGAAACGGGAGACGCGCTCGACGCTGCAATCGCGAGCGCGATCAAGACGGAGAACGGGTTCACGCACGGTCCTTTCGGGGCGAATCAGTCCTGCTTCTCGCCCGCCACCGTGCTCTTGTACATCCGATCCGTGAAGAGGAAAGCGTCGCAGACCTCGGCCCAGGGTCCGGTTCGCGACGCGTAGCCGAACGGGCGCGCACCGATGGGCGCGTTCAGCCAGTGGCCGGCGTCGCCGCGCAGGCCGCGCAGGTCGACGAACGCGAACGCGGCGCCGGTCTTGTGCAGCAGGTCCTCGAGAGTGCCTTCGGCCGCCGGGGCGACGGCGTTCGCCGGCTGCCCGCAGATTCCCGCCTCGCCGGAATACGCGGTGAAGAAGATCGTGTACGCCGCGTCGCCGAGCGCCGCGTGCACCGGGTCGCCCAGCGTGACGAACTTCGGTTCGGGCTGCGTCTGTCCGGCGCGCGGCGCGAGCTGGTTCAGGTCGTGCGCGAGGTGGCGCGCCGCGGACCACACGATCATCTTCTTGCCGCGGTAGTGCTCGTTCGCGAGCCAGACGACGTTCTCGCCCATGATCCTGTCGCGCAGGTTGCTCCCTGCGATCTGCGACTCGCGTTCGCGGTTCGAGAGCTTCTGCACCAGCTCCAGCTCCGCCCGGAAGTTCGCGAGCGTGCGGCGCAGGAACGCGAAGCGCCGTTCGCCGAGCGCGGCGGCGTAGGGCGCGTCCTTCTCGGTGATCGCCCGGTCGAACGCGTCGACCGCCGCCTGGTCCGGAGCGAGGGTCTCCGGCGCGGGCGCGGCCTCCGAGGTCGTGATGCGCGCGTGCGCCGCGAGGAACGCGGCCTTCACCGCGGCATCGAGCTTTGCGCCCTGCACCGCCTCGATCTCCTTCACGACGTCCGCGGCGTAGGTCTGCCCGGCGCTGCCGGAGAACTGGATGTCGCAGCCCGCGAGTTCGAGCGGCCGATCGCCGGCGTGCGTCTCCTTCGCGTACTCGAAGAACGCGCGGCACTGCTGGCTCTGCGTCCAGATGGAGAACAGGCCCTGCTCGAGGATCGGCGCGACGTCGCCGTCGCCCGCGAGCTTCGAGTTCATCACCGAGCAGTCCCACATGCCCGACTCGAACGCGACCACGTCGAAGCCGAGCTCCTCGTGCAGGTAGCGGATCACGCGTGCGCGCGTCTCGAACGTCGCGCCGTCGCCGTGGCTCTGCTCGCCGATCATCACGACGCGCGCGTCGCCGATCGCCTTGCCGATCGGCGCGAGGTCGGAGAAGTCGACGTCGGCGATGTCGCTCGAGCGCAGGCGCGCCGCGTGCTCGGACAACCACGTGACGCGCGGGTCGGTTTCGTCGAGCGGAGCGGCGGCGAGAGACGAGGCGAGTGCAACAGAGAGGAAGAGCATGCGCAGGATCATGGGGCGCGAGAACGAGGTGGACAAGCCGACTGCGAAACCGCGTGACTCGGGACGGTTCGCGTGCGGGACGAGCCGCGATGCGCGAGCGCTGCAGCGCCTCTCGCTACACTCGCGCCGCTGCTCGCATGGAGTCCGCGATGTCCGCGCTCGGCGCAATCGTCCTCGCCCTCGTTCTCGCTGCCGGATCGGATGAACCGAAGGCCGCGCCCGACGCGGCGTCGACGGTGGTCGCGCAGACGGCGACCGACCGCTTCGAATTCCACAGCGCGTTCTGGGTGAACCTGCACCACTTCCTGCACTGCCGCGCGCGCGTCGCGAAGGGGCTCGACCGCGGGCGCGACTCCGTCGAGGGCGCCGCGCAAGACGCGGGCGCGATCGACACGCTCGACCCCGAGGAGCGCGCGGGGTTCGACGAGGCGCTCGAGTGGTACTCGGACAACCTCGCGAAGAAGGACATCCTGTTCGACGAGGGCCTGCGCGAGACCACGCAGGCGCTCGTCCTTCGCGAGAGCGCGGACTCGCCGCGCGGGCCCGGCGTCGGCGACGATGTCGCGGCCGCACTCGAGCACGCGGCGCCGGCCTACAAGAAGGCGTGGTGGAGCGCGCACGATGCGGGCAACCGCGCGTGGCTGAAGGCCGCCGAGCCCCTGCTCGAGAAGGAGGCTGCCGGCATCGCGGCGAAGCTCGCGAAGGTGTACGGCGTGGAATGGCCCGTCCATCTGCGCGTCGACCTCGTGCCGTGGGCGAACTGGGCCGGCGCGTACACCGTGAATGGGCCGAACCGCGTGACGCTCGGCACGCGCTCGCCCGGCAACGCCGAGCTGTACGCGATCGAATCGCTCTTCCACGAGGCGTCGCACGTGATGGAAGGCCCGCTCGGCGACGCGCTGGCCGCGTCCTCGAAGAAGCACGACGTCACGCCGCCGAAGGACCTCTGGCACGTCGTGATCTTCTTCACCGCCGGCGAGCTGGTGCGCGAGCTGCACCCCGAGCACGTGCCGTACGCGCAGAAGTTCGGCCTCTACCAGCGCGTCCCGGGGTGGCAGGCGCAGCGCGCGCTCTGCGAAGAGTTCTGGAGCGACGTGATCGACGGCAAGGCGACGCGCGAGGACGCGATCGACAAGATGGTGGCGGACCTGAAGGGGGAGTGAGCGCGTCGAGAACGCGCCCGCCGAACCCGGCTGACACCCGGTACCGCGCGACCTGAGGCCGCGCCGCGACCGAAGCTTCGGGTCCCACTGCACCGGCTCGATCGTGGCGACTGACAGCGGCGATTCGGGCGAGAGAAAGGAATCGATCGAGCTGATCCCAAGCCCCACTACGGCACCGCGGGAACTTGACAGTCACATCACCTCGATGGAGACTTCGGCCTGTCAAGACGGGCCTTGCAGTCGGGGAAAAACATGTTGGTCCCGCACCCTGCGAAGTCGTCGCTTCGGCTCATCCGATCGATCGTGGCCTTTCCCACGGTGTTCGCGGGTTTGGCGCTGTTCGCACCCGCGCAAGCGCAGCCACTTACCCCCCCCGAACTGAAATCTGAAGCAGCCGCATCCTCGCTGCTGGAGGTTTCGCAGCTCGGCTTCATCCAAAACCTCGGTCAGTTCGACAACGGCGTCGAGTTCCAAGTCAAGCGCTCCGGCTTGACCACCTACTTGACGAGCGATGCCTTCTGCGTCGCCGTGCCTCACGTCATGGAGCCGGGGGATTTCACGCGGGGCCAAGACATTCGCCTCCCGGAGATCGACGTCTCGTGGGTGCGATTCCGATTCGAAGGTGCGGAGCACGTTAGGCCCGAAGGGCGCGATCAAGAGGCGGCCTACGCCAACTACTTCTTCGGCAACGATCCTTCGCGATGGCGACGCTTCGTTCCGAGCTGGTCTCGGGTGCACTACACCGGGCTCTATCCGGGGATCGACCTCGATGTGCGACATACACCCGACTTCGAATACGACCTCGAGTTGGCGCCGGGCGCGGACGTGGGGCAAGTTCGCATCCGCGTGGACGGCGCTCAGTGCCTGCGCCTCGACGAAGACGGGGCGCTCTGTATTGAGACCGCATTCGGCGTGCTGCGACAACTTCCGCCCCGCTCGTTCGTTCAAAAGCCTGATGGCACGCGCCGTCCGATCTCGAGCCGAGTGGTGCTGCTTGAGGAGTCCTGCTTCGGATTCGAGTTACCGCAGAGAGACCCAGGATTGGCGGTCACCATCGATCCGCCGCTCCAGTTGTTGAAGCCGAGATGGTTCACATACTGGGGCGGAAGCGGTGCCGACCTAGTGCTCGATGTCGCACAGGGAAATGGCGTCGCGAGTTCGAGCCAGGTGGTAGCAACTGGGGCAACGCTGGAGCCGCGAGCCGGCTCAACTCCAGTGTACATCGAGCAGAAGAACCCCTTGCCGAGCGCATCGCACAAGGGTGGCTGGGTCGTCTTCGTCTCGCGATTCAACACGACCCCAAAGGCCCTAAGTCAGAGCCTACTCTGGTCGACGTTCGTCGGATCGTCATCGATGGGGCAGGTGTCTAACAGCTTCGACGTTGGCAAGGGAATCGACATCGATTCGGAGAACAGCGTCTACGTTGCCGGTTTCACAAACACAGATCCCGGTCGGTTCCCAGTCACGTCGGGCGCCTTCGATGCAACCTATGGTGGCGCAGGCGGAGATGCGTTCACATTCAAACTTTCGAGCAATGGCGCGCAACTGGAATACTCTACGTTCCTCGGCGGCTCGCTCATTGACGTCGCGGAAGACATCAAGGTCGATGGATTCAAGAACGCGTACGTGACCGGGTGGACCGATTCGGCTGGTCCTCCCTATCAACCGGCAGGGAGCGAGCCCTATCCGACGACTCCCGGTGCTGCAGATGCCGTCGTCGACTCAGTCCACTGGGCCGGTTTCTTGACGAAGCTCAATCCAACTGGATCCGCACTTGCGTGGTCAACGATCATTCAGGGCGACGTGAACATCGGACTCCCGAACGTGAAGTCATTCGCCGTCTCGTTGGCGGTCGACCCCGCCGTACCAACGGACATCCGACCGTATGTTACCGGGTTCATCGATATGGCTGGCGGCGGAGCCGGGTTTCCTTGCTCCGGAAATGCGTGGAGAAACGCCCCGATCTCGGGCACGAGCACCGAATGTTTCGTCACGGGTCTGACCGCAGACGGGAGTGCCCGCACCTATTCTTCATACTTCGGCGGCGGAGGGAGCTCTGCGACCAATTACCTATGGGACATAGCGGTGCTGCCCGATGAGCGACTTGCGGTGGTCGGATCCACGACTTCTTCGTCGTTCCCCGTTCAGGACGCGCTGCGAATCGGTGGTCAGAATCGTGAAGGAACAATCTCGATTTTCAATCCGTCGGCCGCGACGGGCACCGAGAGCCTGACATTCAGCACACTCCTAGGTGGATCCTCCGATGACGAGCTTCTCGCTGTGGCCGGTGACTCCGCCAGTTCGCTGTATGTCACCGGCTGGACGCGGTCCAATAATGCATCCTTTACCGGAGTCTTCGGAAACAATCTGATCACGGCACCTTCGGTGTGGGCGGATCGCAAGGGTCCTCAAGATGCCTTGCTGTTCAAGCTCGCGAATGACCATAGCGTGGTGTATGGCGGGTTCCACGGGGGCGGATACACAGGCGGGGCATGGCCGGGCGAAGAGATTGGATACGCGATCGAAGGTAATGGGAGTACGGTTATCATCGGGGGGATGACAACGAGCGACGACTTTCAGCTTTATGATCCACAGTTCGCGCCATTGTACTCATATCAACCGATAAACTACGATGGCCAATCAACATACGGAACAGCCGGAACATTCGATGGCGCGCCTCCCGACCTCCACGTCGTCCAAAGTCATATGGACGGATTTGTGCTCCGGCTGGACGTCTAGCGTCAGAGTGTCAGCGTGGATGACCAACTAATGAAGCAGCTCATCACACTGTCGGCAGGATTTGCGCTCGCACTGTGTGCACCATCCCCAGTGCTTGCTCAGAGCCAGATTGTGTCGATCCTCCGTCCCCAAGGCGGCCGATTGGTAGGGCCAATGGCGACGATCAGAGATGTCGACACCGACGGATGCCCAGAAATCGTGACTCTGGTCGAGGGGGCACCCGACATCCTTCCCGAGATTAGTCGAGTTGAAGTTCGCGGCGCGCGAACGGGAGTCGTGCTCTGGAGCGTCGGAGACTCAAATCCGCTGTCGGGCTTCGGTGGGGCAGCGGCCGGAGGCAGCGATTTCGACGCGGATGGCGTGGACGACTTGATTATCGGAGCTCCGGGAGTGAAACCGTTCTTCTCACCGAGCATGGCCGGCACCGTGACGACGCGCTCGGGCAAGACGGGGGCTCTCCTCAGCACTTTCACGACCGCCGACGTCGATGGACTCTTCGGGTGGAGCGTGGCCGGCCTCGGCGACGTCGATTCGGATGGATTCGGGGAGCTGGCGATCGCAGCGCCGACGGAAGATCACGGAGGCGTCGCGTTCGCCGGCGTCGTTCGAGTGTTCTCCGGCCAGACCGGGCTCGAGAAGTGGTCGCTGTCGGGCGCGAGTTCGGAGTCATGGTGCGGGCGATCAATTGCGAGTATCGGCGATTGGGATGGCGACGGCGTTGGAGACGTCCTGATCGCGGCCCCCTCCGAGGACGCGGCAGGCCTGACGAATTCTGGAGCAGTCCAGATCGCTTCCGGTGCGACGGGTCATGTCCACTATTACAGAGGCGGAGCGGCGGGATTTGACGGGCTCGGCTTTGTGGTGAGCGCTGCCAATGACCTGAACGCCGATGGGTTCTGCGACGTCATCGCGTACTCGACTCTACATACTGCTGGAGGCACGAGCACCGCAGTCTTGGCGATCGCCGGGGGATCTGGAACCTCGTTGTTCGAAATACACGCGCCGATATCTGCCTACGCGTCGTTGTGCGCTGCCGGAGATCTCAATGAAGATGGGATCTCCGACATTGCCGTCGGAGACGGCCTTGGGTTCGGGCCCGGAGGGCAATACGGCTGGATCCAAACATATGCCGGGCCGTCGGGTGCGTTACTCTGGACCGCGTACGGCACATCGTCGAGTAAGGGCCTGGGCGAGAGAATCGCAAACGTCGGCGACGTGAACGGCGATGGCATCGCAGACATCGGCTCCAGTTCCAAGCCGATCGGGAGCAACGTCGAGGATGCCGTTCGGATCTTCACCGCGACCTGCGGCAAGACCGAGACCCTTGGTACGAGTTGTCCCAGTTCGCATGGCGCGCTCCCCGGCCTCACCGTCATCGGATCGCCGTGCCTGACGCCGCTCGGGTCGGGCGTGACGCTGCGCGTCGATCTCACCGTGAATCCTACGGCGCCGTTCTGGGGCCTGGTCCTGCTCTCACCGAGCGAGACGTCGATTCCGTTCGGCGGTGGTTGCACTCTCATCGTCGGTCCCACTCCGACCGTCCCAATCATCGTGCCGATGTTCACCGGGCTGTACGGCCTCGCGCTCGACCCGGTCCCGCTCGGCCTCCCGCTCGGCCCGTACGTCGCGCAGGCGTTCCGCGCGGACTCGGGGCTGCCGTCCGGGTACTACGCGACGAACGGAGTCCGCCTTACTGTGGAGTGAGATCGCGGTCCCGCGTCCGGCCTCTCGAGAGCAACGCGACGACGTCCGACTTGACGAAGCGCGGCACCCAGTGGTTTCGCCACCGCGCCTGTCTCGACGCCGCGAAGTCAATCCGCCAGGCGAACCGGCTCGACGTCGACGATGCGCTGCCGCGCTTCTCGTTCGTGCGCGAGTTGGTCGCGCTGCGCGATTACGAGCGCACGGCTTACTTCGTTCGCCGCGGGCTCGACCTGATGCCGGCGTGGGTGTCGTCCGGAAACAAACTGCGGGCCGCGTACGGCGAGCCGAAGGACTTCCGCGACCAGCACTCCGCGCTCGCGAGCGCGTGCACGCTGAATCCGGCCGACGCGGAACCGCTCGCCATGCTCGGGTACGTCGACTTCTTCACGGGCAATCTCTCCGGCGCACGCGCCGCGTTCGGGAAGCTCGCGGAGCTGCGCGCGGAGGATCCGCCGGCGCCATTCTTCCTGACGGAGATCACGCGCGTCGAGGGGTTGCAGCCGAAGAGGCGGGGCGGGCGCCGTCAAGACGCGAGGGGCAGGAACAGCGTCAGCGGCTTGCCCAGCGTGCTCGTGCCCGTCGCGCTCCCCGTGCCCGTCGCGCCTCCGGTGCCGGTCGCGCCGCCGGTGCCGTTCGCGCCGTTCGCCCCGTTCGTCGCGACCGCACGGCGGACGTCGATTCGGACGTGGTCGTCGTCGCGCGCGAGACCGACGCGGACGAGGCCTCCTTCGGGGGCGTGACGCACGGCGTTCTCGACGAGATGCGCGAGGGCGTGACGCAGCCGGTCCGGGTCGGCCTGCACCGCGAGGCCCTCCTGCGCCTCGTCGAGGACGAGCGTGATCTTGTCGCTCTGCCACGCGGGGCCGCGCTCGCGGTCGATCACGGCGCGCAGCAGCGCCTTCACGTCGACGCGTGCAACTTCACCGTCCTTCGCGGCGCGCTCGCGCGAGTCCGCGAGCTGGTCGAGGTCGGCGATCGCGCGCTCGACGCGCAAGAGCTCTTCCTCGACGGAGCCGAGCGCCTTCAGCCCGCGCGGCGCGAGCCCGCTCTCGACCGCGTGTCCGACCAGCACGTCGACGCTCTGGCGCAGCGCGCGCACGGGCTCGGAGAGAGCGCGCGCCGATGCCGCGAGCCAGCCCCGGCGGTCGGAGCAGAGCGTGGCGACGCGCGCCGCGAGCCGGTCGAACGAGCGTTCGAGCTGCGCCAGCTCGTCGGCGCCCGAGACAGCGACCACGACGGTGCCGTGATCGCCTTCGAAGTGCTCGGCGACGTCGGCGCGCCGCCGCAGCCGCGCCGTCGCGCGCCCCGCGACGCGCCGCGAAAGGACGAGCTCCGCCGGCGCGAACACCACGCCGACCGCGCCGAGCCAGAGCGCGAGCGACGCTGCATGCACGAGGATCGCGCCGAGGACGTCCTGCGGCGGGCGCGGCGGCAGGAGCGCGCGGAACCACGGCGCATCGA
>CAZOLL010000103.1:0-10835 GCA_964580365.1 uncultured Phycisphaeraceae bacterium | reverse complement strand
CGGCGAACGAGGCGATCGGCCAGCGACGCCCCGGGAAGTTGTCGCCACTGCCGACGTGGATCGCGACCAGCGGCCGGCCCGGCTCGCGCAGTCGGGCGACCCGCGGCGCGACGCGCTCCGCGGCGAGCGGCGAGCGCGGGACGGCGAGCAGCGGCACGTCGCGCACGTCGACGCCGGCCCGCCGCGCCAGCTCGCGGAAACCGAGCGCCATGTGACGGCGCTCGTCGTGTTCGAAGCGGTCCGTGTACAGCGCGGCGCGCGCCTGCGCGCGCGTCTCGAACCCGGCCGACCTCGAGGGCGCCGCGACCCGCACGAGCAGCGCGGTCGCACGCAGGAACTGCTCGAAGTCGACGACGAGGTCGAACCGCTCGCGCCTCAGCTCGAGCCCGAGGCGGGCGAGCCGCAGGAACGGAGCGCCGGCGCCTCCGGGATCGAACGTCTGCACGCGGTCCACCGCGCCGGTCGCCGCGACGAAGTCCGCGTTCTGCGGCAACGTGAGGAACTCGATCGTCGCGTCCGGATGCTGCCGGCGCGCGGCGATGAGGATCGGGACGATCATCGCGAGGTTGCCGACGCCCCAGAGCTTCACGAACAGGATGCGTCGCGGAGCCGCGACGCCCCGGGCTCGCTGCGGTCGCGTGCCACGCAGCGCTCGGTCGGCGAGCGCCCAGCCGTTCACCAGGGGAATGCCCAGCCAGCGGTCGAGGAGTTTCTTCGACTCGAGAGCGGCCGACATCTCAGGAGAACCTCGGGCTGACCGTCGGGTGCCGGTGTTCGGTGCAGGCGGCGCAGGTCGCCGAAAGGCAACCGTTCGCGTGGGATCGCCGCAGCGCGCGCATCCGATCGCCGTTCCAGATCTCCGCCGGGGTCGCGTCGCGCGTGTCGCCGAGCGCGAGCGCGCCTTCCGAATCGGCGCAGCAGGTCGTCACGCGGCCGTCCGCGAGCACGACGAGCAGCCCGCGCCACGGCTCGCGGCACTTCGCCGTCCGCGGCGCATCGGCCGCCGCTGACGTCATCAATGGGATGGCCTGCACCCGGTCAACGAGCGGCCGCCACGCGCGCACGAACTCCGGCAGCGCGTGCTCGGTCTGCGGGGTCACGACCATCGATGCGTCGATCCGGAGCTTCGCGCCGCGCGCGTCGCGCAGCCGGCGCAGCTCCGCGACCGCGGCGCGAATCGGCGCCAGCTCGGCCCCGCGCGTCGCGAGATGCATCGCGTCGTCGCCGTCGATGCTCACCGTCAGGCGCGACAGCCCGGACGAGAGGAGCCGCTCGCGGCGCTCGGCATCGAGGAGAGTGCCGTTCGTGGTGAGGAACGTGCGGATGCCGCGTCGTGCGGCGAACTCGATCATGTCGAACACCCGCGGGTGCAAGAGCGGTTCGCCCCACTGGAACGGGAGCAGCGTCTTCACCGTCGGGGAGCGCTCGATCAGCTCGCGGAAGCGCTCGAACGAAAGCTCGGACTTCGGCCGCGCCAGGCTGCGGTTCACCGGGCAGTACACGCAGCGCAGGTTGCAGCGGTTGGTGATCTCGAGGTTGAGCGTCGTCAGGCGGAACGAGTGCTCGGTCCCCATGCGGAACGCGGCCTCGTTCAACGCGCCGGCGAAGACCGAGCCGAGGTCGGGGAACTTCAGAGCGAGCAGCTCGGCCTGGTCGGGCTTCTTGAGGTAGGCCCGCGCCGCGAGCGACGCGATGCCCCGAGCCATGCGCGACGAGAGTTCGGCCATCGGGACGCGATCCTACCGGACGAGTACCCGGCCCGCGTCCGCGGGCAACCGCGGCGCGGCACGTCAGCGCTTCGGCTTCTTCCTCGCGGGCTTCTTCTTCGCCGGCGGGGGCGCCTTCTTCAGCGTGTGAACGAAGACGGCGCAGCGCTCGCCGCCGGCGGAGGGGTCTTTCCGCACGTCGCCCTTCACGCAGACGTGATCGCCGGAGTCGGAGCGCTGCAGGATCTTCCGCAGGTACACGCTGCCGGGGTCCACGACGAGCGGGACCGTCTTGTTGCGGTAGAGCGCGAGCTTCCCGCCGCGCGGCGTTCGGACTTCTTCGTCCGGACCGGCGAGGAGCGTGTTCGCCGTCACGTGCAGGTGGACCCGGTCGCCGAGGTGGTGCTTCCCGCAGGCCGCGTAGAACGCGCGCTCGACGGTCGGGTCGGTGAGCTTCGTGTAGGACACGCCCGAGAACGCGGTCAGCGCGAGGAGCGGACCGAGCAGGACGAGCGGTCGGATGAACGTGGGAATGCGCATCGCGCCTCCGATCGGCGTGAGGGACCGAGAACGAGGTCCCGACGACGTGGAAGGCGCGCGGTCCGCGGTGGAATCGAACGAGGGTTCACGCCGCGATCGGAAATCGAGTCGCGCGCGCGAGTCGCGCGGTTTCGTCGGCCGCGGTGGAAGGCGATCGATCCGTGTGGCGAGCGCGCGGGTGAGCGGCTGCGTCCGGTCCGGTGCGAGCGGGGAGCCGCCCGCGGCTCCGATTCAGTCAGTCGCCTTGCGGTATCCGAGCTCGTGGATGATGTCGAGCACCTCGGTCCACGACGGGAAGTTGCGGCCGCTCTTCCGCTTGAACGCGTCGATCGCCTGCAGGAACGCGAGCGTCTCGCCGTCGTTGCGCGACTCGGTCGGCATCGGCGGCAACGCGTCCACGATCGAGGTTTCGTCCTTCGCGCGCTTCGTCTTCGTCATGGGAGCTCCTTCGGCCGGCAGGTCGCCGGCCCGGACGCCGGCGGTCGAGGCCGTCGCCTCGCCGCTCACCTTTTCCGCTTTTCGCGGGCGCGATCTTTAGGGCGAGCTTTGGTTCGCGGCGCCGGCGCGCTTCGGCTTCTTCGCGACCTTCTCAGCGAAGAACTGCGCGATGCGCTCGGCGTCGGGGCGGTCGATGATGCCGAACTCGGTCACGATGCCCGTCACGTTCTCGTGCGGCGTCACGTCGAACGCGGGGTTGAACACCTCGACGCCGTCCGGCGCCGTCTGCCTGCCGAGGCCGTGGGTGACTTCGCGCGGGTCGCGCTCTTCGATCGGGATCGCGGCGCCGTCCGCGGTGGAGAGGTCGAAGGTGGAGGTCGGTGCGACGACGTAGAACGGCACGGAGTGCGCGCGCGCGAGCACCGACAGCGAGTAGGTTCCGATCTTGTTGGCGGTGTCGCCGTTCGCGGCGATGCGATCGGCGCCGACGAAGACCGCGCCGACGTCGCGCGTCTTCAGCACCACGCCCGCCATGTTGTCGCAGATCAGCGTCGCGTCGATCCCGGCCTGCATGAGCTCCCACGCCGTGAGGCGCGAACCCTGCAGGAGCGGGCGGGTCTCGTCGACGAAGACGCGGAACTTCTTGCCTTGCTCGCGGGCGCGGAACAGGACGGCGAGCGCGGTGCCGTAGTCGGCGGTCGCGAGGCCGCCGGCGTTGCAGTGGGTGAGCACGCTGCGTCCGGCGGGGACGAGCGGCGCTCCGGCGTCGCCGATCTTGCGGCAGATGCGCCGATCCTCCTCGAGGATGTGCTGCGCTTCCTTCAGGAGACCGGCCTGCGCCTCGGCGAGCGGTCTCTTCCGCAGGCGGCTGCCGGTGCGCTTCATGCGGTCGAGCGCCCAGAAAAGGTTCACCGCCGTCGGCCTCGCCGCGGCGAGGAACTCGGCGACCGACTTCACTTCCGCGTCGAACTTCTCGGGCGTGTCGGCGGTGGAGTGCTGGATCCCGAGCACGACGCCGAACGCGCCGGCGATGCCGATCGCCGGTGCGCCGCGGATCGCGAGCCGGCGGATCGCGTCGCGCATCTCTTCCTTGGTGCGGAGGTCGAGGTGCTCCAGCACCGCGGGGAGCGCGGTCTGGTCGATGATGCGGACGTGTCCGTCGATCGGGCCGCCGCCCGGCTTGCCGATCCACTCGATCGTCGAAACGGGCATCGAATCAGCGCGAGCCGTACTTCTCGCGCACCTCGCGATCCTTCGCGGCGACCTTCTCGCGCATCTTCGCGCGAGCCGATTCGAGGCGGGCGCGCAGCGCGGGGTCGGACAGCGAGAGGATCTGCGCGGCGAGCCAGGCCGCGTTGGTCGCGCCCATCGCGCCGACCGCGACGGTCGCGACCGGGATGCCCGGCGGCATCTGCGCCGTCGAGAGCAACGAGTCGAACCCGGCGAGCGGCGTCGCGGCGATCGGGACGCCGATGATCGGCAGGATCGAGTGCGCGGCCATCGCGCCTGCGAGGTGGGCCGCGCCGCCCGCGCCGGCGATGATCGCGCCGGCTCCGTTCTTCTCCGCGTCCTTCGCGAACTGCGCGGCCAGGTCGGGCGTGCGGTGCGCCGAGAGGATGCGGACCTCGAACGGGATCCCGAGGTCCTTCAGCGTGGAGAAGCAGGTCTCGAAGTTGGGGAGGTCGGAGTCCGACCCCATGACGATGGCGACGGAGCGGGTCATCGGCCGGTCTCCGCGGTCTTGCCCGACTCGATCGGCGACTTGCCGGTGAGGATGCGCGCGGTCTCGAGGTAGCGCTCGGACGTGCGCTGGATGAGATCCTTCGGGAGCGGCGGCGGCGGCGCCTTCTGGTTCCAGTCGAGCGTCAGCAGGTAGTTGCGCAGGAGCTGCTTGTCGAACGGCTCCGAAGGCTTGCCCGGCTGCCACGACGACTTGGCCCAGTAGCGCGAGGAGTCCGGCGTCAGCGCCTCGTCGATCCAGACCAGTTTGCCGTCGATCAGGCCGAACTCGAACTTCGTGTCCGCGAGAAGGAGACCGCGCTGCTCCGCGGCGGCGTGCGCGTCTTTGTAGATGCCGAGCGCGGCGTCGCGGGTCTGCTCGGCGAGCGGCTTGCCCAGGACCTTCACGACGTCGTCGAACGTCATCGGCATGTCGTGGCCGACCTGCGCCTTGGTGGTCGGCGTGAGGATCGGCTCCGGCAGGCGGCTGCTCTCTTCGAGCCCTGCGGGGAGCTTCACGCCGCAGATCGCGCCGCTCTTCCTGTAGTCCTTGAGTCCCGACCCGGCGAGATACCCGCGCACCACGAACTCCACAGGCAGCGGGTCGGAGCGGCGCACGAACATCGTGCGGCCCTCGAGCGTCGCGGCGTGGGCGCGGACGGCGGGCGGCATCTTCGCGACGTCGGTCGTGATGAGGTGGTTCGGCAGCCGGTGCGTCAGCTTCCCGAACCAGTACTCCGACACGAACGTCAGCACCCGGCCCTTGTGGGGGATGCCTTCGGCCATCACGACGTCGAAGGCGGAAACCCGGTCGGTCGCGACCAGAAGCAACCCGCCGTCGACCTCGAAGAGGTCGCGGACCTTGCCGCGGTGCTTGAGGGGGAGACCGGGAAGATCGGCCTTGAGGAGGGGGTTCATCGGTGTCTCCAGGTTTCCGGGGCGCTCCGGGATTTCGAACGATCGAAGGGTCGGACCCGCACCGCGGACCCGACCCTTCGGAATGAGACTCGAACTTCGGACTGCGGAGTTCGCGACCGGGCGATCACTTGTCTTGCAGGTACTCGATGTACAGCCGGAGCAACAGGGCCAGCATGATGAGGCCCAGGAAGACCGCAACCTGCGGCGACATTCAAACCTCCTTCAGTCTCGTGTCCATGCCCACCGGAGTCAGCGTTCCCGGCGCCCAAAAACGGCGGGAGCGGGAACGGAGGGATCCGTTTGACTGCGGCTTCAACTCGACTTCAGTCCGCCTCAGCAGGGCTTCGGATCGGGCCCGCCATCTTGCCTCGTGGCGATCGGCATCACCTCGAGGCGCCCTCGGTGCCCGAAAAGACGGGTCGAATCGTAGGGTCGACACCCCCCCGTTCAACCGAAAATCATCCGCCCTTCATCTTCGGGGTCGCCCTAGAATGCCCCGCCGAACGGGCCCGCGCAGCTCCGCGCGAGCGGCGCAACGGCCGGCGATAAAGCGTCTTACGGAGAAGCCGTGAAAGTCCTCGTGACCGGCGGAGCCGGCTACATCGGCAGCCACACCGTCAAGGAACTGCTCCGCCGAGGCCACTCCGTGGTGATCCTCGACGACCTGCGGACGGGACATCGGGCCGCGGCGAAGGGCCACCCGCTGGTCGTGCTTCCGATCCACGACCGGTCCGGGGTCGAGAAGGTGATCCAGGAGCACCGGGTCGACGCCGTCCTCCACTTCGCGGCGTCCTGCTACGTGGGTGAATCGGTCGACAAGCCGGCCGAGTACTACGAGAACAACGTGGTCGGCACGCTGCGCCTCGCCGAGGCGTGCGTGGCCCGAGGCGTCGAGGTCTTCGTGCTCTCGTCGTCCGCCGCGACCTACGGTCAGCCCGACGTGTCCCCGATCCCGGAGGACTGCCCGCAGCGGCCGGTCAACCCGTATGGACGCACGAAGTTCATCGGGGAGCAGATCCTCACCGACCTCGCCGTCCCGTTCCGCTTTCGGCCGATCTTCCTGCGCTACTTCAACGCGGCCGGCTGCGACCCCGACGGCGAGCTCGGCGAGCACCACGACCCCGAGACGCACCTGATCCCCAACGCTCTGCTCGCCGCCGCGGGCAAGAGGCCCAGCCTGCAGATCTTCGGCACCGACTACCCGACGCCCGACGGCACCTGCGTTCGGGACTTCGTGCACGTCACCGACCTCGCCGACGCCCACGTTCGCGCGCTCGAGTTCGCCGCGAAAGGGGGCAAGTGCCGAGCGTTCAACCTCGGCAACGGAAACGGGTTCTCGGTCCAGCAGGTGGCGGACCGGGCTCGCGAGGTGACCGGCGTGAACTTCCGCGTCGACCGCCTGCCGCGCCGTCCCGGCGACCCCGCGACGCTGGTCGCGTCGTCCGAGCGCGCGAAGAAGGAGCTCGGTTGGTCGCCGCGCTACGCCGACCTCACGGTGATCCTGAAGACCGCGTGGTCGTGGCTCGTGAAGCACCCGGACGGGTACCCCGACTGAGCGCGCCGATTCCGGCGCAGTCGCGCCTCACGTTCCGCGCTTGACGCGGGCGCGATGCAACGGGACGCTCGTGCGACTGAAGGAGGATCGTCGTGCGCAAGTTCGACTGGGTGCGGAGAGCCGGGCCGATCGCGCTCGTGACGGTCGCGTTCGGCGGCGCGGATCCGGCCGCGGTCGACGACGCGCTCGCGACGATCAAGAAGGACGACGTCCACGCCACGTTCGAGAAGCTGACGTCCGACGAGTTCGCCGGACGCGACACGCCGCAACGCGGGCTTGAGAAGGCGGAGGAGTACGTCGCCGCGCGCTTCAAGGCCGCGGGGCTCGAGCCGATGGGGACGGACGGGCAGTCGTACCTGCGGACGTACGGCGTTCGCGCGCGGGCCGTGGAGCCGGCCACTTCGATGTCGCTCGAGATCGAGGGCGAGCAGCCCTCGACCTTGAAGCTCGACGTCGACTTCGTCCCTGCGGAAGGCAGCAAGGACGGCCCCGCGTCCGGCGAATGCGTCTTCGCGGGCTACGGCATCCAGGAGCCCAAGTACAAGTGGAACGACCTCGCGCGGGTGAACCTGAAGGGCAAGGTCGCGCTGGTCCTCGCGCGCGAGCCGCGCGCCGATGAAGCCGGCGCCTTCTTCGAGGGCAAGGCGCTGACCGAATCGGCGTCGATCGCCGAGAAGGCGAAGAACTGCGCCGACAAGAACGCCGTCGCGATGATCGTGCTCACCACGACGCCCGCCGAGGCCGACCTGTTCCTCGGCTCGCAATACCCGTCGATGCACCAGGGGCGCGGCGGCGGCGGCGGGATGTCGATCCCGGTCGCCGTCGTGTCGCCGGACGTGGCGACGCGCCTGCTCGGTCGGTCCGTCGAAGACGTGCGCAAGGAGATCGACCGCGCGAAGAGCGCCGGCTCGACGAAGGCGGTGAAGTCCACCGCGAAGCTCGACTTCAAGTTCTCCGACCGCGACGTCGGCGCCGCGAACGTGATTGCGCGCTACCGCGGCGAAGACCCGGACCTGTGGGCGCAATGCATCGTCGTCGGCGCGCACCTCGACCACCTCGGCGTCGACGACCGCGGCCGCGTCTACCGCGGCGCGGACGACAACGCGGGCGGCATCTGCGCGATGCTCGAGATCGCGGAGGCATTCGGCGCGCAGAAGCCGAAGACCAAGCGCTCGATCCTCTTCATGGCGTTCACCGGCGAGGAGAAGGGCCTGCTCGGCTCGGCGGCCTACGTGAAGGAGCCCGCGGTTCCGATGGACAAGACCTTCGGGATGATCAACCTC
This sequence comes from uncultured Phycisphaeraceae bacterium, assembly GCA_964580365.1. Taxonomy (GTDB): domain Bacteria; phylum Planctomycetota; class B15-G4; order B15-G4; family JADJEK01; genus CAZBOK01. The sequence goes on along the minus strand of CAZOLL010000103.1, from coordinate 2,676 downwards.
GACATCATCGCGCGCGGCCGCAAGGCGGCGATCGAAGCGACGCTGCCGAACGAGAGCTCGTTCATCGAAAAGCTGCTCGGCGAGGCCGAGCGCGTGTCGGGTGCGCGGTTGAAGGTGGGGCGCGGCGGCAAGGAGTACTTCCAGCGCAGCGACCAGTACTCGTTCCACCAGGCCGGTGTGCCGACGGTGTTCTTCAACGAAGGCGCGGTGACCGAGGACTACCACCAGCCGAGCGACACGCCCGACAAGGCGCTCGACGACAAGGTGGCGGCGGTCGCGAAGCTCGCGTTCGCTCTCGCGTACCTCTCCGCGAACACCGACATGCGCGGAGGGCTGAAATGATCCGCCGGATCTACGCGCTCGCCGCGTGCTGCCTCGTGCGCGCGGCGCTCGCCGGCGACGACGCGGGCGCGCCGCCGCCGTTCGTCGAGGCGCGTGCGTCCGCGCCGCGGGTCGTCTCGCGGGAAGGCCTCGAAGGACTCGTGCGGAAAGCGCTTCGGGCGCGTTGCCTCACGAAAGCGAGCGTCGGCGTCGCCGTCGTCTCGGTCGCGACCGGCGACGCGCTCCTCACGATGAACGGCGACGAGCCGCTGATCCTCGCGTCGAACACGAAGATCCTCACGGCGAACGCCGCGCTCTCGCTGCTCGGGCCCGACTTCGCGTTCCGCACCGAGGCCTTCGCGCTCGGCGACGTCGAGTCGGACGGCACCCTGCAGGGAGATCTCCTGGTCCGCGCGGACGGCGACCCGGACCCGATCGACGCGAACGGGGAAGCGCACCTACTCGATCGCCTCGCGGAGCTCGTGCGCGCCGCGGGCATCAAGCGCGTGAACGGCCGGCTCGTCGTCGACGACACGGTGTTCGACCGCGAGGCGGTCGCACCCGGGTGGCCGCGCGACCAGCTCTCGCAGGACTACTGCGCGCCGGTCGCCGGCTTCTCGCAGCAGGAGAACACGCTCCGAGTTCAGGTCCTCCCCGGTGGTTCGCCGGGCGAGCCCGCGCGCATCGAACTCGAGCCGAGGGGCACGGTGTTCCGGGCCGATGTCGCGATCGACACGGTCGGCGATCGCGGCGTGAACCTCATCAACGTCCCCGCTCCCGTCGCGGTCGGGCGCCTGTCGTTCCGCGGCAAGACGAGCGCGGGCAAGAAGCCGGAGCCGTTCTTCGTCCCGATCGCCGACCCGTCGCGTGTCGCTGCGCTGTTGCTCGAGGATCGGCTTCGGCAGCTCGGCATCGAGGTCGCGGGCGGCGTCGTGCTCGCCGATGCGCACACCGAGCGCACGGGCCGTTCGCTCGGCGAAGTCCGCACGCCCCTCGCGGAGGTGCTTCGCAAGGTCGGCAAGGAGTCGTCGAACGTGCTCGCCGAGCACGTGTACAAGCGCGTCGGCGCAGCGGCCGAGGGGCAGGGCAACTTCGATTCGGGTGGCCGCGCAGTCCTGGCGGCGCTTGAGCGGCGCGGCATCGAAGTCGGCGCGGCCCGCAGCGTCGACGGCTCCGGCCTCTCGCGCGGCAACCGCTACGCGCCGATGCAGGTCGCGCGCCTGCTCGCCGCGATGTACCGCGAAGGCGGCGCCGCGCGCGACGTTCTCGTCGACATGCTCCCGACCGCCGGCGTGGACGGCACGCTGGAGCGGCGGATGACCGACGCCGCGTACAAGGGGCGCGTGCGAGCGAAGACCGGGTACATCGCGAAGGTGTCCGCGCTCTCGGGCTTCGCGCAGACCGACTCGGGCGAAGTGCTCGCCTTCTCCGTCGTCATGAACGGCTTCTCCGGCGGGAACTCGGAGGTGAAGTCGGTGCAGGACGAGATCGCGCGCCTCCTGGTCGACGTCCGAGAGTCGAAGTCGTGAGCGACCTGTCCGCGTGGCGCCGCGCGGCCGAGACGATCGCGGGCGCGGCGGGGGAGCGGGCGCTCGCGATGTTCGGTCGGCTCGGCAAGGATCAGGTCGGGTTCAAGGGCGCACGCGATCTCGTCACGCGCGCCGACGTCGAGTGCGAGGCGATCGTCCGCGACGGCCTGCTCGCCGCGTTCCCCGGCCATCGCGTGATCGGCGAGGAGGCGACGCCGCGCGGCGCAGAAGGTGGCCCGGCGGACCTCGCTCCGATCGCCGCGGCCGTGGCGTCGGACGGGTACACCTGGCTCGTCGACCCGATCGACGGCACGACTAACTTTGCACACGGCCACCCGTTCTTCGCCGTGTCGCTCGCGCTGTGGTCGCGCGGCGCGCCGCTGGTCGGTGTCGTGTTCGCCCCCGTGCTCGGCGAGATGTTCTCCGCGTCCGCGGGCGGAGGCGCACGCGTGAACGGCGGTCCGCTGCGCGTGTCGGCGACCGCCGCCCTGTCCGAGGTGGTCTTCGCGACCGGCTTCCCCTATCGCCGCGAGCGGCTCCCGCCCGCCGAGAACAACGTCCTGCACTTCAACCGCTTCATCCTCGACGTGCGCGGCTTCCGTCGCTGCGGTTCCGCCGCGATCGACCTCTGCTTCGTCGCCGCGGGCCGTTACGACGTGTTCTTCGAGGCTCAGCTCGAGCCGTGGGACGTCGGCGCCGGCGCGCTGATCGTGAAGGAGGCTGGTGGCAGAGTGAGCGATTACCGAGGCGGCGAGGAATGGTTGTGCGGGCGACGGATGCTGGCGACGAACGGAATGTTGCATGAGGTCGCGCGGGGGAGGTTGCA
>CAZOLL010000102.1:0-10844 GCA_964580365.1 uncultured Phycisphaeraceae bacterium | reverse complement strand
GCGCGGCCGTGGAACGTCGTGCTCTACAACGACGACTGGCACGCGTTCGACGAGGTCGTGCTGCAGGTGCAGAAGGCGACCGGCAAGACGGAGAGCGCGGCGCACGCGATCACGCTCGAGGCGCACGAGAAGGGGAAGGCGGTCGCGTACAGCGGGATGAAGGCGGAGTGTCAGAAGGTGGCGGGGGTGTTGAGGCAGATTCGGTTGCAGGTGGAAGTGGACGAGGGATGACGCGACTGGGGCTTTCAGCTTTCAGCTTTCGGCTTTCGGCAACTGGGGCTTGCTGGGTCGGATGATCCTCGCGCTCCTGTTCGCGCTGCTCGGGTTCGCGGCGAACTCGGTCCTTTGTCGGCTCGCGCTCGCGGGTGGGGCGATCGACTGGGCGTCGTTCTCGACGATCCGGTTGCTTGCGGGCGCCGTCACGCTCGTCGTGATCGCGCGCGCGAGCGGCGCGCGGCGGAGCGCGGTGAAATCGCCGTGGATCGCGGGAGGCTTGCTCTTCCTCTACGCGATCCCGTTCTCGTTCGCGTACGTCGCGCTGCCGACCGGCACGGGCGCGTTGATCCTCTTCGGAACCGTGCAGGCGACGATGATGCTCGCGGCGATTCGCGGCGGTGAGCGGATGACCGCGCCGCAGTGGGCCGGCTTCGCGCTCGCGTGCGGCGGCCTCGTGTACCTCGTGCTGCCCGGCGTGACCGCGCCCGACCCGCTCGGCGCCGCGTCGATGGTGGTCGCCGGTCTCGCGTGGGCGTTCTACTCGCTGCGGGGCCGCGGCGCCGGCGAGCCGCTCGCGCGGACGACGGCCGCGTTCGTGCGGGCCGTGCCGATGGCGGTCGTCGTGAGCGCGTGCGCCGTGGGGCGGTTCCACGTCGAGGCGAGAGGCGCCGCGTTGGCGATCACGTCCGGCGCGATCGCGTCGGGGCTCGGATATGTCGCGTGGTACCGAGCGCTGAAGGAGCTGAAGGCGAGCCAGGCCGCGATCGCGCAGTTGTCCGTGCCGGGGATCGTGGCGGGGGGGGGAGTCGCGTTGCTCGGCGAGTCGGTGACGACGCGCCTCGTTGTCGCGGCGGCGGCGATCTTGGGCGGGGTGTTGGTGGCGGTGGTGGCGAACGCGGCAACCCCGGCGGCCGGAATCCAACAACCGTGACTACCGCGCTCACGTTCAGTCGCGAATCGCTTCCGCCGGCTTCGCACGGCGATCGAGCACCGGACCGGAGGTGCGAGGAGATAATGGAATTCAGTGGAGAAGCTTGGCGGGGCGGAGGCCGAGGTAGCCGTTGCGGATCCAAGGACTGATCCAGGGGCGGTGCGCGGAGCGCGCGTTCGAAGCGGGGGTGCTGAAGCTGCCGCCGCGGGGAACACGGTTCGCGTTGCCCGACACATGCGGATCGCGAAGCCCATCACCACTTCGGGGAGTCGTGTATCGACCCCCAAGTGAGTCTGCGCACCATTCCCACACGTTGCCCATCGTGTCGAACAGCCCGAAGGGGTTGGCGCGAAACTGTCCGACGGGCGCGAGCGAGACGAATCCGTCGTTGAACGCCCCTTCTTGGCGGCCCCACTGAGGGAAGAACTTCTCGCCTTGCTGATCGAGCACGTTCGCCGCCAACGCGAGCGACGATTCTTCCGACCCGGTCCACCATGCGGTCGTCTTCGTCCCTCGCGCGCCGCGCTCCCACTGCGCCTCCGTCGGCAGCGACAGACCACTGCGATGCATCCAGAGGTCGCAGTCCGTCCACGACACCTGCTCCACCGGATGCGTCCAGCCGATCGCGACGGGATTCCCTTCGTACGTCGAACCACGTTCATACCAGCTCGGCTCGTCGCCTACAGTCAGCCGCTTCCACTGGCCCTTCGTCAGCTCGTGGCGCGCCAGGAAGTACGGCGACAGCGCGACGTGCTGCGGTGTCTCGTTGTCCTCCGCTCCCGGGTCGAAGTTCGGACCGTTCGGATCTTCCTTCTGCGCGCCCTGCCAGAACGTCCCGCCCGGGATCAGCACAAACACGATGCCCGTTCCGTCCTCCACCTCGATCGCGCCGTCCTCCCCAATCGTTGGAATCTCGATCGTTGCCGGATCCTGCCCCACCTCGAGGTCGCAGGCGGAGCGCAGCTCATAGAACTCCCACAGCTTCGTCATCGGGTTCATCCCGATCGGCACAAGACCCGTCTCTGGCTTCAAGGCGATCGGCGATTCCCTGTAGAGCGTCGATGCGACCACGCCATCTGCCTTCGCGAGCGCCACCCGCGCGTCGTCCCAGGTCACGCGTGCATTCGGGTGATGCAACGTCAGGTCGCCAATCCTCTGGGCCCACGCGAGGCGCTGATCGACGCCGTGCTTCTCCTTCGACTCGAACGCGGCGATGTCCACAGCGAGCTTCGCCAGCGTGTCGTGAAGGAAGCGATCTTCCTCCTTCTCGAAGCGCCAGGTCCGGCGGGTGTCCACCGCGACTTGGATCCGGGTGACCTCGGCTTCCGCGTCCGCGAGCGCTTTCTCCGCGTCCGGTCCGGTGGCGGCCGCGATCACTGTCTCCAGGTTCGCGCGGTACCTCTCGTAGTCCTTCTTCTTGTCCTCCGGTGCGTTCTCGAGTGCTCGCGCCTCGGCCGCCTTCGCCTCGACGTCCAGCCCGTTCGCGAACAGCGCCCACGCGAGCGTGTCGAGCGTCGAGGCCAGCTCGGACGTCTTGTCCCCCGCCTCGATCTTCGCGACCGCCGCGCGTGCCGCGGCGAGCGCGAGCGGCTCGTCGCCGAACTGCCGCTTCGAGGCGTCGGGGTCGACGCGCTTCCACGCGAAGTCGTTCAGCTCGAGCGCCGACTTCGACGAGAGATCCGCGGGAAGCGCCGGCGTCTCCGCCTTCGCGACGCCGCTTCGCACCGCTTGCGCGCGCCTCGTCGCGGCGACGCGCGGACGCAGCGCTTCCAGCTTCGCGAACTCCGGATGCGTCGTCCGATCGCTCTCGCGCTCCGCGTCGGTCCAAGGCAGCGCGCGCCCTTCGAGGTCGGCGAGCGTCTTTGCCAAGAGCGGCTTCAAGTCGTCGAGCTTCTTCGCGTCCTCGGTCAGCCACCGCTCCATCGCCGGGATCTTCTCGGGCCACGCCGGGTAGAGGTCTTCCTCGTGCTTCTTCGCATCGTCGAGGAGCACGACGCCCGCGAGCTGGTCGAACTCGGCCTTGCGCGCGAGCGCGACGTTGCGCTGGGACTCGACGGCGGACTTCTGGGTCGTGATCTCCGTGTTGGCGCTGGCAAGCGCCGTGTTCTTCTCCGTGATCTCCCGGTTCTTGAGAGTCACTCCCGCCAACCCCGCAGCCGTCGCCAGCACTGCCAACGCCGCAGCCGCCGCGAGCGCCTTGTTCCGCACGACCCACTTCTTCAGCTCGGCGAGCGCGCCGGTCTCATACGCCTTCACCACCCGCTGCTCGACGTACGCCCTCAGGTCGTCCGCCAGCTCCGTCATCGACGGGTATCGCTCCACGATCTTGCGCGCCATCGCCTTCTCGCAGATCGCCGCCAGCTCGACCGGCACGTCGTCGACGATCGTGTGCAGCGCCGACGGCGGGCCGTGCATTACCATTGCCACGATCGCCCGCGCCGATGGAGGTGTGCTCTCCTCCGCGTACGGCATCCGCCCGGTCAGCAAGTGATAGAGGATCGCGCCGACGGCGTAGACGTCGCTGTGTGGCCCGATGTCCGCGAGTTGTCCCTTCGCCTGCTCCGGCGACATGTAGGCCGGCGTCCCGATCGCTTCGCCGTCCATCGTGTACAGCGGTGACTCCGGCGTCTTGCCCTTCCCGTCCCGTCGTTCGGTCCGCACGTCGCTCGTGGTCTGGTCCGGCCGGATCCGCACGTCCTTCTTGTCTTCCTGCCCGAGCAGGCGCGCGAGGCCCCAGTCCATGACGTAGGTCTCGCCGAACTTTCCGACCATGATGTTGGACGGCTTCAAATCGCGGTGGATCACGCCCTTGTCGTGCGCGAACGCCATCGCTTCGCAGACGCGCAGCACCACGCCGAGGGCGCGCGTGCGGTTCCAGCCCTCCGCGCCGGTCGCGACCTTCTCGAAGACCGAGGTCAGGGTCTCGCCCTTCACCAGCTTCATCGTGAAGTAGACCTTGCCGTTCGAGTCGAGCCCGAGCTCGTGCACCGGCACGATCCCGGGGTGGTCGAGCTGGCCGGTCACCTGCGCTTCTTCGAGGAAGCGCGAGAGATGATGCTCCTTCCCCTCGAGGATCACCTTCATCGCGAGGTGGCGGCGCAGGTCCTGGTCGTACACCTGCAAGATCGCTCCCATCCCGCCGTGCGCGATCTCGCCTTTCAGCCGGTAGCGGACCGACGCGGGGCCGCGCGACTTCAGGCTCTCGAGCAATGTCGAGTCGTCGGCGTGCTCCGACGGGTCGAGAGTCACACCGGGGTCGGCGTCCTTCCCGAACTTCGCTCGGATGCGATCGGAGAGCGAGGCGCCGGGGGAACGCGGGAGCAGCGACTCGGCGACCTTGACGGCGTCGTAGAGCTGACGCAGGCGCTCGGCGTGTTCAGGGTGCGCCGCGATCAGGGCTTCGAAGTCGACGGCTTCGCCATTCGCGCGACGTTCGAGGAACGAGATCAAGAGGTCTTCGGCCGGATCGCGCGGCATGGCGGTCTCCCGGGGTCGGAAGGGTAGCGGCCGAGATCGGGATTCGGGATGCGCCGTCGTCGAACACCTCGGCAGAAACCGTCCGCTCTTCACCCGATTCCGTCGCAGCTCCACGTCGCGATCGCGTTCCTCGACTCGAAGCGCACATCCAACGAGTCACGGAGACCGATCATGACTGCCGCCGAATCCCTGTGCCTGGACCGTACCGACTCGCAGTCGAACGCCCAATTCGCCCGAAACTGCCACGCGCCGGAGGCGCTCGATGCCGGTCAAGTCGAGCGCGAGGACGGGGGCGCTGGCGCCGTAACGAACGCGCCACTCGAGGCGCACCTCGCGTACGTGCGCTGGCTGGTGGAGCAGGGCGGGCCATGCGAGTCGGACGATGCGCGGTTGTCCGCTGTGCTCACCGATGTCGCATCGCGCATCCGCAGCGGGCAGCTCGCTGAGCTGGAGTTGGCGCAGCTTCGGGCGGCGTTCGGCCGTGCGCTCGGCGAAGGGACGATGCAGGGGTTCGCGCTCACGAAGCCGTACGGCTACGCGGGCGACTTCGAGATCATCGACCGGATGTACCGCGGTCACCGATCGAGCGACCCGCAGCTCGTTCGCTGGGATCGCTTCTATCACGCACAGGCCGCGGCGAAGGCGGTGCGCAACCGCAAGGACTACTTCCACGCGCTGCTCGATCAGCACGTCGCGCGCCGCTCATCGCTGCGCGTGCTCAAGATCGCGAGCGGTCCCGGTCGGTCGATGTTCGAGTGGATGTCACGCAATCCGCAGGCGCCGGTGAACTTCGAGTGCGTCGAGGTCGATCCACAGGCGATCCGCTTCGCGGAGCAGCTCAATCGGCCGTTCCGCGACCGCGTCACGTTCGTCGAGAAGAACGCGCTCCGCTACCGCGCGACGGCGAAACATGACGTGATCTGGGCGGCAGGGATCTTCGACTACTTCAACGACAAGGTCTTCGTCAGCCTGCTCCAGCGGCTTCTTCCCGCACTCGACGACGGCGGCGAGATCGTCATCGGCAACTTCTCCGATCGGAATCCGAGCCGCCCCTACATGGAGCTGGTGTGCGGGTGGGAACTGCACCATCGCAGCGCCGCGGACCTCATCCGGCTGGCGGAACAGTGCGGCGTCGCATCGAACCGGATCACGATCGGTCGCGAACCCGAGGGCGTGAACCTGTTCCTCCACGTCCGCTGATCCACTCGCAGGGGCTCGAAGAAAAAGTGGTGCGCCCGGCAGATCCGGTCGCAGGGCCCGAGTCGAACCGCGTTCCTCCCGATGTTCCGAACGAAACCCAGCCCTCTTCCAAGGAGACGACCATGAAGACTCCGTCATCGCTCTTTCTCAGTACGGTCGCGCGCGTCACGATCGTCGGCTTGCTGTTCGGCGCAATGCCGCAGGAAGCCAGCGCCCAGATCGCTCGGCTAGGCAAGCCGCTCTCGAAGCGATTCGCGAGCTCGTGTCCCACCGTCGAGCTTCCCGCGACGGATCTTCGCCCGTTCCTCGAAGAGGATGCGCAGCAGATCCCGGGTCGACCGCGTCGCTTCGGCATCCCGGCGGCACTCGACCTCAGTCCCTCCAATGCCGGGATCTGGACCGAGCAGCCGGACGGCGACCGCGTGTGGCGGCTGCGCCTGCGCTCTCCCGGAGCCTTCTCGATCAATCTGATCTTCGATTCGTTCGAGCTCGGACCCGAGAACGAGCTCTTCATCTACAACGATGATCGCAGCATGGTGCTGGGAGCTTTCTCGGAACACAACAACTCGAGCGATGGAGTGTTCGCGACTCAGCCCGTGAAAGGCGACGCGATCACGCTCGAGCTGCGGCAGCCTCGCGACGTGCGTCCGGGGGTCTTCCGGATCACGCAGCTGGTGCACGCCTATCGCGATCTGTTCCCTCCGACCCCGACGAGCAGCTCATCCCAGTCGGGCGGATCCTGCTTCGTCGATGTGAACTGCCCGCCCGGCACTCCTTACCAGGATCACAAGAGCGCGGTTGGAATGCTCATCATGGGAGGCGGCCAATGCACCGGCGCCCTGATCTCCAAGACCAGACAGGATCAGGATCCGTTGTTCCTGACGGCCAACCATTGTTTCGAGGGAGGAGGATCGCCCAGCTCCTGGATCGTGTGGTTCAACTACGAGGCGACCACGTGCGGAGGCACTGCGGGTCCGCTCACAGACAGCGTGTCCGGTGCGACGCTACTTTCGAGGTCGGCCGAGTCGGACTACTGCCTGGTGCGGCTCAACTCGAAAGTTCCGACCAGCTACCACCCCTACTGGATCGGCTACGCACGCACCGCGGCTGTCCCGACATCGAGCGCCGGCATTTCGCATCCGGCCGGCGCACCGAAGAAGATCCACCTCGACAACCATCCCGCCGTTTCGCTCGACGCGTACAGCATGAAGCTCTGGAGACTGAATCAGCTCGAGGTCGGTGCCATGCAGGGTGGATCGTCGGGCTCTCCGTTGCTCGACCAGAACCTGCGCATCGTCGGACAGCTCTACGGGTACATCGGCTCGCCGGGGGCGACCTGCGTCACCAACGACCTGATCTACGGTCGGCTCGAGACGTCCTGGATGAGCGGTGCAAACGTCCACCTCGATCCAGACAATCTGCAGTACCCAACGACGAACGGATACCAGGGCGTCGATCCCAACCTGCGAGCGGTTTCCATTTCGGGTCCGTCGACTGCGACGACTGGCCAGACGGTCACTGTGACGCGCAACGTGGAGAGCTACGGTTGGCCGTACAGCGGTCCGTTCACGTATCGCATTCGTCTCAGCTCCAACTCGTCGATCACGGAAAGCGATCCGCTCGTCTTCCAGGCGACCACGTCCGGCTACGGGTCGGAGAACTGCCCGGCCTTCTCGCTGCCCGCGTCCATCACGGCGGGTACGTGGTATTGGGGCCTCGAGATCGTTCCGGTGCCCGGGGAGAGCCAGACGCTCGAGAATGTCGTTGCCGGGGGCACGTGCGTGGTGACGCCGGGACCAACGGATCTCGTGGCCGGCGCGGTGAGCGGTCCGGCGAGCGCGACGGCGGGCGCGACCGTCTCCGTGTCACGGACGATCACTAACGACGGAGCACCGTTCTCCGGCTCAGTCGTGATCGACTACATCCTGTCGGCGGACACGATCATCAGCACGAGTGATCTGATCGTCAGCTCGGCCACGATCAGCTCGCTCGGGACTGCAACGGACTCGTTCGTCCTCCCGGCATCCGTTCCGGATGGCTCCTGGTACTGGGGCCTGCGTGTCCGCAGCGTCACGGGTGAGACCAATACGTCGAACAACGTGAAGGCGGGCGGCGCCGTCATGGTGACGCAAGTGCCGAAGCGGATCCCGCTGGATGGCGGAGTGTTCGGCACGATCAGCTCGAGCACCGATATCGATCGAGGGCGCTTCTTCGGCATCGCGAACATGGGGTTCAAGATTCGCGCCAACTCGGAGAGCATGGCAACCTCGGTGTCGATCGAAGTGCGCCCGGTGAGTGCGTCCGACGGGACCTACCTCGGGATCCTCTCGCCTTCGAGCGGCAACACATGGCTTTCGACAACGCTGGCGACGACCGGCGAATACGAGCTCGTCGTGCGGCCCGCAGGCGGGACGGGTGAGTACAGCCTGCTCGTCGACGCGAACTTCGCGAACGTTCCAGGTTCATTCACGCGAAAGCTCGCGGCAAGCGACGGCTCGACGCAGTCGTTCAAGTTCACGGTGATCCCCGGCTCGATCATCGACGTGTTCGCGAAGGCGAACAAGAAGCTCAAAGGCAACGGGCTCGGCGGCATCCTCGTGTCACCCTCGGGCATCGCGCTCGACGTGTCGAGCGCGATGAGCCCCGTCGGGAGCAAGGGCTTCGAGATCGATTACTTCCTGCTCCCCGAGGCCGGCGAGTACGAGCTGAAGATCACCGGCATCAAGGGGAAGGGCAAGCCGGTCAAGCTCACGGTCGATGTCCATCAGGGGCCCGATGGCGCCGGGACGCCGACGGTGATGATTGATTGAGGAGGGTCGGTCCAATCGTGTGGCCCGTGCCACATGTCCGGCCCGAAGCTTCGGAACGAGGGCTGAGCGGTCGCAATCACTAGTGATTGCGACCGTTCCCATTCACAATTCTGGTTGCCGGAGCCGCACCACCGCGTGCGGGAGTGACGATGCCGGCGATCAGTCGATTGGCGGCGTGGCTCCCAGTCCTAGGTTGGCGCTTCGGAGTGCTGGCTCGAATCTGAAGCGCCGCACTGACCGAGCGGACGATGAGGGGTTACCGAAGTCTCCGCCTCGGTCACCGACCGAGATCGGGGACCGGGATCCGCCGCCGTCGGACGCCCGCCCAGAAATCGTTCGCTCTTCACACGAATCCGTCGCAGCTCCGAGTCGTGATCGCGTTCCTCCTCGTGTTCCGAAACCGACAACCACAAGGAGAACGATCATGAAGCTGATGAACACGATGGTCTCGAACCTGCTCGCGATCCGCGGTGCTCGGGTCGTGGTCGGCCTTGCTCTCGCCCTCGCTGGAACGAGCTCGGCGCGCGCCGCCGATCCGATCGTGGGCCGGTACCAGGTCGATGGGCATGGCGTCGCTCGCGTCAACGGCGACAACTACTGGGGCGGCTTCTCGGATCGTTTCCGGTTCGACGCCAATCGCAAGTTCGGGATGCGCGGGATCTCCGGGACGTGGAAACGTTCTGGCAACAAGTACTCGGTGAGCCTCGGAGATGGCGTCAAGGGACGCCTCGAGCGGGAGCTTCGCGACGAGCTGCCGGGAGTCCGAATCACCTCGGAGTCGCTGGCGCTGAAGAACATCCGGACGTCGGAGGGTGTGATTCGCGGAGACATCTCCGGCAGCGTGACGGCGAAGTTCCACGGGATCCGCTACCGCGTGACGGCGGGGGGCAACTTCACCGGCGACCGCGAATGAGACGGATGCTCTCGGCCTGGGAACGGCCCACTGATCGCGCCTCGCGCGATCAGTGGGCCGCAGTCGTTGCACGCAAGCGCGTGACGCCTAGGCCGTGGGCGACGGATCCGGTCCGCTCATCTCCCTCATCAACCACGCACGGGCGAAGTCCCATTCGGTTCGCGCCTGCGAAACAGTGATCTTCATCTCGGACGCGACCTCCTCCCACGTGAAGTCGAGCAGGTAGCGCAGTTCCACCACGCGCGCGGCTGACGTTCGGCGACCGCGCAGTCCGTCAAGACACGCGAAGAACGCGCGCACGCCGTCGTCGGGCTCCGTGCCCGCGGGGACCAGAGACTCTGCATCGCCCAGCGCCTCGATCGGTGCCTCACCGCCGCGTCGCGCGGTACGCCGCGCACGGGCGTAATCGATCAGGACGGATCTCAGCGCGCTCACGAGGTACGCCAGCAACTCGCCACGCGATTCGAATGAAGGCTTGGTGCCGCTGCGTTCCGCAAGCAATCGCATCGCGGTGCGATTCACGAGCGAGAGCGTCTCCGGGGAACCCGGCCGACGACTGCGGCCGAGGATGTTGCGCGCCCGATCCTCGAGCAGCGCCATGACCTCGGGATCCTCGAGCAGCGCTCTCCAATTTCCGGCCTCTGGTCCCATGTCACGATCCTCCGTTCGAGTCGCAGTGTAGTCGCCTGCTACGTCGCCGATTCTCGAGTCAACAGGTCCGCATGCGCTTGGATCGAGCGCGCCTCCGCCGGCGACATATCCAAACCCGCTTCCCCAGAGGCCAGCCGCTCCGCACACTGACCGCGTGCCCTTCCGCTTCGGCCTCACCTACTTCTGCTACCTCCTCTATCTCGGGAGCTGGTCGCCCTACTGGACCACCTGGGCGACGCAGGGGCTGCATTTCTCCGATGACGTGATCTCGCTGCTCGCGCCGCTGTTCGTCGCGTCGGCGTTCGTGGGCAACCTCTTCATCTCGCGGCTCGCGGATCGGCTCCGATGGAGGCGAGCGCTGCAGCGCGCGCTCACGCTCGTCGCGATCGGCACCTGCCTCGCCTGGTCGTTCGTCTCGTCGCCGTACGCGGCCGCGGCGCTGATCGCGCTGCACGGCACGACGGGTCACGTGCAGACCGGGCTGCTCGACGCGTCGATCATCGACGCGCTCGGTCCGCGGCGGCACCGCTACGGCGTGCTGCGCGCGATGGGCTCGGTCGGCTTCGCGATCTCGTCGCTCGTCGTGGGGCGCCTGCGCGACGGGCACCCCGAGGTGATCCCGATCGCGTTCGTCATTGGCATGACG
>CAZOLL010000101.1:233-10942 GCA_964580365.1 uncultured Phycisphaeraceae bacterium | reverse complement strand
ACGGGGCCCCCCGCGGCGCCCCCCCTCTCGTGCGCGGGTTTGGTCGGGGGCGACCCGAAGAATCCGTCGATCACGGCACCGTGAACTGCACGCCGTTCGTGGCCGAGGCGCCTCGGACCGCGCTCGCGCCGACGACGAACGTCTGGAACCAGGCGGCGAACCCGGACGGCACGCCGGCCGGCCAGGTCGCGAGGAGCAAGGCGTCGCCGCTCGCGCTCGTCGTCATCGGCAAGACGATCGAGGGCGACGGGACGAGCCGCCCGCCCAAGAACGGAGCGTCGACGCGCGACGCGCCGATCACGAGGAGTGCAGGCGCACCGGACGCAGCGCGGGCCATGTCGGGTCGAGCACGACGCCGTCGTTCCGCACACGCGTGCCCTTGATCGCCGGCGCGCCGTTCGACGCGATCCAGTCCTCCCACACGACCAGCGAGCCGGCCCCACCCGCGGCGATCGCGACCCGTTTCTGTCCGTCGGAAACGGGCCGCGGAGAGAGAGCACCGCGCACGTGTCACGGCCCCCGTCGCCCGCTGTCTCCCCGGTTGTTAGAGTCCCGCGTTTCCGCTTCGCCTCACCTGTGCCGAGGAATCCCGATGGCTCTCGAGCTCCCCGACTCCACCGTGAAATGGCGCGAGAAGGCGCGCGCGATCGCCGAGAAGTACGTGAGGCCGCTCGCGAAGAAGTACGACAAGCTCCAGGAGTACAACTGGGAGGCGACGAAGATCGTCGCTCAGGAAGGGCTGCTCGGGGTCTTCATCCCGAAGGAGTACGGCGGCACGGACGGCTCCGTGCTCTCGCTGTGCGTCGTGGTCGAAGAGCTGGCGCGCGCCGACTCCGGCTACGGCGTCGCGTTCGCGGTCAACGCGCTCGGCTCGTTCCCGCTGCAGGTCGGCGGCACCGAGGAGCAGAAGCAGCGCTGGCTTCCGCAGATCGCGTCCGGAAAGAAGCTGTGCGCGTTCGCGCTCTCCGAGAAGTTCGCGGGCTCCGACGCCGGCGGCCTGCGCGTGCGCGCGGAGAAGAACGAGAAGGGCTGGCTCCTGCGCGGCGAGAAGAAGTGGACGACGAACGGCGGCGTGGCCGACATCTACACGGTGTTCTGCGTCAGCGACCCGACCTCGAAGTCACGCCGCATCTCGGCGTTCGTGGTCGAGAAGGGCACGCCCGGTTTCCGCATCGGCAAGGTCGAGGACAAGATGGGCATCCGCTGCGTGCCCGTCGTCGAGACGGTCTACGACCACGTGCAGCTCGGCGAGGAGCACTTGCTCGGCGGTCGCGCGGGCATGGGCTTCAAGCACGCGATGATGACTCTCGACCTCGCGCGCCCCGGCGTCGCGGCGCAGGCCGTCGGCGCGGCGCAGGGCGCGCTCGACCTCGCCGTCGTGTATGCGAACCGCCGCCGCCAGTTCGGCGCGACGATCGGCTCGTTCCAGATGGTGCAGCAGATGCTCGCCGACATGGCGATGCAGACCGAGGCGTCGCGCTGGCTCGTCTACGCCGCGGCCGCCGCGGCTGACCGCCGCGAGCCGAACGTCACCAAGCAGGCCGCGATGGCGAAGTGCTTCGCGACCGACGTCGCCGTGAAGGTGGCGACCGACGCGGTGCAGGTCTTCGGCGGGTACGGATACATGGAGGACTACCCGATCGCGAAGTTCTACCGCGACGCGAAGATCCTCCAGATCTACGAGGGCACGAACCAGATCCAGCGCATGGTCATCGCCCGCAACCTCGTGAAGGAGTCGTCGCAGCTCGCGCACCTCGCGGAGTACATCCCGACCGAGACGCAGGAGCTGTTCGGCGTGAACGACATTCAGTTGCCCGAGGAAGCGGCGAAGGAAGCGTGAGCGCGACGGTGGACGCGACGTCGCATCGCGATCTCCTGAAGCGCACGATCGACGCGCTCGTCGCGCGCGGCGAGAACGCGTGGAACGTCGCGCCGCCGATCTACCGCCTCGCGTGGGCTCTCGGGGCGACGCTCCCGCCGCCGTACTTCGACACGACGTCGCGCGCGTTCCTCCTGCAGGGCATCGTGGGCGGGGCGCTCGGCGCGCTCTTTCACTTCGTCATCCCCGGATGGTCCGACGAGGCGCCCGAGCGGCTCGCCATCCGCTGCGCCGTGTTCGGGATCGGCCTCGGCGGCGGACTCGCGTCGTTCTACCGCTCGAAGCGCGCGAAGCTCGGCCTGCCGGCTTGGCCGGAGTGGACCGCGACGCTTCGCTAGCGCGCGAACAAATCCGCGAGCGGGAGCGCGAATCCCGGCAAAACGTCCTCGAGGCGCAGGACGTCGCCGACCGCGAGGATCTCGACGGGCGCGTTCGCGCGGTGCACGAAAATCGCTTCGCGCAGCGGGTCGACGACGAGCGCGACGCGCGTCCCCGCCGCGAGCCAGTCGGCGATCTTCTCTCGCACCTTCCCGGCGCGATCGCTCGGCGAGAGGACTTCCGCGATCAGGTCGGGCGCGAGCGCGGCGAAACTCTGGTCGTCGGTCACGCTCGCTGCGCGCTCGCGCGACACGAACGCACAGTCGGGCGCGCGCACGGTGTCGGGGTCTTTCCCGATCCAGAAGCCGGTATCCGCCGCGACGACTCTGCCAAGTCCTCGCGCCCTCACGTGAGCTCGCATCTCCGAAGCGAGATCGAGCCCGACGCACCCGTGTCGCCAACCCGCCGGCGATTCGCGCACGATCTCACCGCGGACGAGCTCGGTCCGCTCTTCGGTCGCCGGCATCGAGAGGAACTCGATCGCGGTCGTCATCGTGATCGCCTCAGTCATGTCGCAGCCTCCGTTCGCGGGATTTCCGGATCCGCGAAGGAAGACGTCGCGAACGGTCGGAGGTTACAGCGGATCGAGCAGCAGGATCGCGTGGAACTGTTTGTCGAGCGACTTCTTCAGTTTCGAGTAGGCCGCGCGTTCGTTGCCGTCGTCGACCTTCCTGATCGAGGCCCTCAGCTTCTTGCGCGCCGCGGAGAGCAGGTCCTTCGCCTTCTTGCGCGCCTTGCTCGACGGCAGCGAGTTCACGAAGCCCCTTGCCTGGTCGAGGTCGGTGAGCGCGGTGTCGAGGAGGTCAGCCGCGCTCGCGAGGTCGGGAGCGGGGCCGTCGACGGCATAGAGCGCTTCGAGCCCGAAGAGTCCCGCGAGCCGGATCGCCGCCGCGGCGATCTGCTTCTCCGAGAAGGGTCCGGGGCCGAGAGCATCCGCGAGCACGCGCCCCTTGTCGAAGCCGACGACGCACTTGTTGCCGAGATCGATCACGCCGACGCCGGCGACGAGCGGACCCGACTGCGTGACGAGCGCGACGGCGCCGAGCGTGACGAACGACGGGTCGCCCTTTGCGCGCACCTTGAACACGAGGAGGCCGCCCGAAGCCTCGAAGCGGAAGTCGAGCTCCTTCGCGCCCGGGAAGTCCTGGCTGCCGACGAAGCCGTCCATGTCCAAAGACGACTCCGCCTCGACCGTGAGCCCGCCGCCGGCGAGCGGCGTCACGGTCATCGAATGGAACTGCGAACTCGGCGAGTTGGTGTCGGCGGACTGAACGTCGACGTCGAACGAGCCGCCGGTGAGGTCGTCGTGGTTCGGGTCGTAGAGCCCGCCGCTCAGCTCGATCGTGAACGGGATCCACAGCGGGATCGGAAACGTCGTGAAGTACTCGCCGACCGGCGCGTTCTTCGTCGCCTGGAGCTTGAAGTAGTGGTCGGTCACGCTCGTGCCGCCGAGCGGACTCACGTCGCGTTCGCCCTCGCTCTCGTCGCAGTCGGAGCGGCTCTGGGCGCAGCCGAGGGCGGCGACGAACAAAGACCAAGCGAGCATGCAGCGGATCGAGCGGGCGTTGGGTCTCACGTGCGAGTCTCCGGCGGGGGTTCCCCCCGCGGATCGTAACCGTCGCGCGGCGACCCGATACAGTGTCGTAGGAGGCGCGCCCCGCCCGTGATCCCGTGCCTGCTTCTCCTCGCGCTCGCGTTCGCCCCGGACGGCCAGGACGGCGCGCCGGACCCGGTGTTCTTCGAGGACGTGGTGCAGCCGCTGCTCCTGCGCAGCTGCTCGTTCGCGGGCTGTCACGGCGATCCGGGCGCCGGGCGATTGTTCCTCGTGAAGCCCGACTTCACTGGCCGGATGTCGGCCGACGCGACGGCGGCGAATCTCGCCACGGTCTCGCAGTTCGTGAAGTTCCAGGCGCCGCTCGAGAGCCGACTCGTGCTGAAGCCGCTCGTGAAGAAGGACGGCGGACTGCCGCACTCCGGCGGGACGCAGTACCAGTTCAAGAAGGACAGCGAGGCGTTCAAGATCTTCGCCGACTGGATCAACGGCGTGGAGCTGGCGAACGTGCCGCCGATTGCCGACCCCGGCGCGGACGTCGGCGGCAAGGTGGGGCAGACGATCGCGCTCGACGGCGGCGCGAGCCGCGACCGGCGCGGGCTGCCGCTCGAGTTCCGCTGGTCGGTGTCGTCCGCGCCCGAGGGCGCGCATCCCGTGCTCGAGGACGGGGGCGGCCCGACGCCGCGCTTCAAGGGCGACGTCGAAGGCGCGTACCAGGTCTCGCTCGTCGTCTCGAACGGGAAGAGCGAATCCGAGCCGCGCGCCGTGACGGTGGAGCTCGACTCGCTGCCGTGCGTGCGGCTCGACGCCGAGCGCGCATCCGAGATGGAGGGCTTCTTCGTCGAGAACGACCCGAGCGCGAACGGCGGCAAGGCGCTCGGCGTCTCGCAGGAGGCGACGCCCGCCGCGCCGGCGCGCGCGCGCTTCGAGCTGATGTTGCCGGAGAGCGGCGCCTACCGCATCTTCGCGCGCGTGCGCTCGGTCGCGGCCGGCAAGCCGGCTCCGCTCACGTTCGCGATCGACGACGCACCCGCGGCGGCGATCGAAGGCGCGCCGACGCAGGCCTGGCAGTTCCTCCCCGTCTCGCTCGCGGCGGCCGCACGAGAACTGCAGAGCGCGCGGCTCGACGCGGCCGGCGCGACCGTGCGCTCGGGCGCTGCCTCGGTCGAAGGCGGGGTGCTCGTGTTGAACGGCTCGCCCTCGCGACCCGCGCGCGTCGACTTCGATTCCGTCGCAACGGGCGCAACGGGCGCAACGGGCGCATCGGGCGGCTCCGCGGTCGATGCCGGGCGCCTCTCGGCGCGCGTCCAGCTCACGCGCCCGCGGCCGCGCGAGGCGCACGTGGCCGGGGCGTGGCTCCTGTTCCACGTGCGCGGGGAGCGCGACTTCGACTTCGCCGGCGCCGAGCCCGGACGCAGTCGCTTCGTGATCGGCCGATTCGAGTCGGGCGTGGCGCCCGTGCGCGCCGAGTCGCGGCGGCCGTTCCGGCCCGGCTCGCCGATCGCTCTCGACGTCGAGTTCACCGCGGCCGGCGCCATCCTCTATTGCGGCGACGGGGACCTGCTCGAAGCCAGGCTGCCGTCCGCTGCGAGCGGCGACGTCGGCGTCTCCGCGGTCGGCACGGTGCGCGTCGACGACGTCGTCCTCGCGAGCGGTGGGAAGGAGCTGCTCAAGCGCGACTTCGCGACAGACGGCGCGCCGGCCGGGTCGCTCGCCGCCGGAAGTCACGTGCTCGAGATCCGCGCCGACTCCACGGCCGCGCCGAGCATCGACGAGCTGTTCGTCTTCCGCGCCGATCTCGCCGAGGGCGGCGACGACGCGAAGCGGCGCGCGGTCCGCTCGATCTACCTCGACCTCCTCGGCCGTCCTCCGCTGCCGATCGAGTCGCTGATGGCAGCGTCGGAGGACGAGCCGCAGCTCGTGCGCCGCCTCGTCGGCTCGCTCGAGTTCTTCGAGACCTGGTATGAGGACGAGCTCTACTACTTCCTCCTCCTCGACAACTTCCGGCCGCGGACTCCCGCGCTCGAGGCGCTGCCCGCGCGGCTCGCGAACGGCGCGCTCGACGTGCGCGGAGCGATCCAGGAAATCGTGATCTCGCAGGCGTTCAACCTGCGCAACCCGGGCAACGACACGTTCGTCACGGTCGTGCTCGAGCAACTCCTCGGCATCACGGTGCAGGAGCAGCCGAAGATCCTCGAGGCCGGGAAGAAGATGTACGACGGCTACAAGTCGACCTTGTTCGGCCGCGCGGGCGACAAGCAGTCCGACATCGTGACGATCGTGATCGACCAGGACGGCTTCGCGCCGATTTTCCTCGCGCGCACCTACCGCCGCTACCTGCGCACGGAGCCGGAGAAGGCCGACCTCGAGCGTTGGTCGGCGCAGCTCCGCCAGGATCCGCGCGCGTTCGACGCGATCGTCACCGAGTGGTTCGACTCCGAGCGCTATCGAGTCTCGCGCGCGACTCCGCGGGCGAAGACCGACTTCGCCTGGATCCGCGGTCTCTTCGTCGACCTGCTCGAGCGCAAACCGACGTTCGACGAGTTCCGGAACTTCCGAAACGCATTGCAGGCGCTCTCCGATTCGACGCCGATCCGCTCCGTGCTCGCGAAGGTGATGCTCGACTCCGGAAAGGTGCCGCTTCCGAAGCCGGGGCTGTCGGACGCCGAGGCGGCCGCGTGGGTCACCGCCACCTTCCGGCGCCTGCTCGCGCGCACGCCGACCTCGGCCGAGGTGTCGGCGTTCTCCGCCGCGCTCAAGGAGCCGTCCGGGGGGCCGGCGGTCGTGATGCACGCGATCGTCTGCTCGCCCGAATACCAGGGGTATTGAGCCGTCCGCGGCGGAGCGGCTCCCCGCCGATTCGTCCGTCCTGGCCTCGCGCAGGGCCTCTCCGCGTCCTTTCGCCGCATGGCGGATCGTGGGGCCGTGAGTAGGCTGCTCACCTCGCTTGTCGGCGAAGTCGCCGCTTTCGGCACGCTCTCGGCACGCTTTCGGCACGCTTTCGGAAGGTCCCCCGGTGATCGAACTCATCCCAGCGGCGCCCTACCTCGGCGCCGGCGGGCTCGTGTTGGCGCTCGCGTTGTATGCCTACGTCCTGAGGAAACCCGTCGGACTCGAGAAGCCGGCCGCGATCGCGCGGCTCATCGAGCAGGGATCGATGGCGTTCCTGCGGCGCCAGTACCTGACGCTCCTTCCGGTCGTCGGCGTCGTCGCCGCCGCGCTCGCCGGCACGGTCGGCTCGAAGATCGCCGGCGCGTTCGTCTTCGGCGGCGCGTGTTCGATCTTCGCCGGCTACCTGGGCATGAAGGCGGCCACCAAGGCGAACGTCCGCACCACGGAAGCCGCGCGCGCGCAGGGCGGCATGATCGCGCTCAAGGTCGCGTTCGCCGGCGGCGCGGTGATGGGGCTGGCCGTCGCGTCGCTCGGCCGCCGCGGCCGCGGCCTCCGCGCGATCTAACGGATCGACTTCTCGTCGACGGCCAACATCCCCGTCGAACGGCTCGCCGAGTTCAGCGAGATCATGAGCGGTTTCGCGATGGGCGCGTCGTCGGTCGCGCTGTTCGCGCGCGTCGGCGGCGGCATCTACACGAAGGCCGCCGACGTCGGCGCCGACCTCGTCGGCAAGGTCGAGGCCGGCATCCCCGAGGACGATCCGCGCAACCCCGGAACGATCGCGGACAACGTCGGCGACAACGTCGGCGACGTCGCGGGCATGGGCGCCGACATCTACGAGAGCAACGTCGACGCCGTGGTCGCGGCGGTCGCGATCGCCGCCACGGGGCCCGCGGTCGACGCGGTGTCCCGCATCCACGCGATCTCGCTCCCGCTCCTCCTCGCGATCGCCGGCCTCGGCGCGTCGATCGTCGGCATCATCGCGATGAAAGCGCTCGCTCGCGTTCCGGCCGCCTGGGCGCTGCGCTGGGTCGCGATCCTCTCCGCCGGGCTCTTCCTCGTCGGCGCGTGGTACGCGGTGAACCAGCTGCCGCTCGCCGGCCACGCCCCCTCGGTGTTGTTCCGCGCGATCCTCACGGGCACGGTCGCCGGCGTGCTGATCGGCTTGATCACCGAGTACTACACGTCCGCGGGTCCCATCCGCGCGATCGCCGAAGCGTCGGTCACCGGTCCCGCGACCAACGTGATCGCCGGCCTCGCCGTCGGCAAGAAGTCGGTCGCGCTGCCCATCGCGATCATCTGCGTCACGACGTGGATCGCGTTCGGCGCCGCCGGGTACTACGGGATCGCGCTCGCCGCGGTCGGCATGCTCGGCACCGTCGGCATCACGATGACGGTCGACGCCTACGGACCGATCGCGGACAACGCGGGCGGCATCGCGGAGATGAGCCACCTCGGCCCCGAGGTTCGCTCGGTGACCGACCGCCTCGACGCGGTCGGCAACACGACGGCCGCGATCGGCAAGGGCTTCGCCATCGGCTCGGCCGTGCTCACCGCGCTCGCGCTGTTCACCGCGTACTCGTCGGCCGTCACGCCCCCCGGCGAGGTGCTCGATCTCAACCTCACCGACACGCGTGTCATCGTCGGCGTCTTCATCGGCGCCACGCTGCCCTACCTCGTCGCCGCGATGACGATGACGGCCGTCGGCCGTGCCGCACAGAAGGTCGTCGAGGAGGTGCGCCGCCAGTTCCGCGAGATCGTGGGGCTGATGGAGGGCAAGGCGCAAGCGGATAGCTCGCGGTGCGTCGACATCGCGACGCGCGCCGCGTTGCGCGAGATGCTCGCGCCCGGTCTCGTCGCGGTGGCCGCGCCGTTCCTCGTCGGCACGTTCCTCGGCGTGAAGGCGCTGGGCGGCGTGCTCGGCGGCGTCACGGTCAGCGGCGCGCTGCTCGCGCTGATGATGGCGAACGCCGGCGGCGCGTGGGACAACGCGAAGAAGCACATCGAGCGCGGCGCCCACGGCGGAAAGCGCTCCGACCCGCACAAGGCGTCCGTCGTCGGCGACACGGTCGGCGACCCCTACAAGGACACGTCGGGCCCCGCGATCAGCATCCTGATCAAGGTGACCTGCGTCGTGGCGCTCGTCTTCGCGCCTTGGTTCGCGGCGCGCGGACACTGACCGGGCGCGAAGTCACCGCCTCCGAGCCACCGAGCCACTGTCTCGACCCGCCCGATCGCGCCGCAGCGGGGCCCCGCGGCACCGCGTGGCCCCGGCCCGGCCCGATCTCCCCCGGTTCGTCCCGCGAATCCAATCTCGAACCGGCCGATACAATCCGGCGGCACGCGGTTAAAGGTCCTTCGGAGTTTCGAAGGGAGTCCGCCATGATCCGCCCGCGCATCGACCGTCGCTCGTTCCTCGCCGCGTCCGGCGCGGCTCTTTCCGCCTTCGCGCTCGACCGGAACGCCGTGGCGCGGGCGCTTGCCGGCGCCTCTGGCAAGACGAAGCGCATCGTCCTGATCGCCTTCGCCGGCGGCGTGCGCTCGAAGGAGACCATCGAGACGCCCGCAAACGTGCCCAACCTCATGCGGCTCGCGAACACGGGCGTCGTGTTCCCGAACGTGAAGGCGGAGAACGCCGGCCACTTCGGCGCGGCGATGTCGATCTTCACCGGCAACGAGGAGGTCTTCGGCATCCGCGAGGTGTCGCGCTCCGCGAACCCGACCGTGTTCGAGTATGCGCGCCGCGAGCTCCAGCTCCCGGCCAACGCGGTGTGGCTCGCCACGACGGGCGGCGACCAGCAGGTCGACTACGCCTACTCCAACCACTCGAAGTACGGCGCGCGCTACGGCGCCAACCTCATCGCCGCGGATGGCGTGTTCAACGCCGAGTTCAAGGACATCCTGCAGTCGTTCGGTGCGCCGCGCGCGCCGAGCGCCGCCGAGCTCGAGATCGACACGAAGCTGCGCGCGCTGCTCGACGGCTCCGCGGCCGGCGGCAAGCCCGCCGCGCAAGACTCCGCGAACGTGAAGAACATCGAGAAGTTCATCCTCGACGAGATCACCGGCAAGACGACCAACGTCACCGGCCCCGGCGCGGGCGACGTGAAGGCGATCCGCATCGCGACCAACATCCTGCGCGTGTTCAAGCCGACCTTGCTCGGCGTCGCGCTGCAGAACGCCGACGTCGCGCACGGCTCGTTCAACGGGTACGTCGAGACGATCCGCCGCAACGAC
This sequence comes from uncultured Phycisphaeraceae bacterium, assembly GCA_964580365.1. GTDB lineage: Bacteria > Planctomycetota > B15-G4 > B15-G4 > JADJEK01 > CAZBOK01. Next base: position 1,007 of record CAZOLL010000101.1, on the reverse strand, counting down.
GCCGAGATCGGCAAGCTGGTCGACGTCATCCAGCAGGATCCGGAGCTGAAGGAGACGACCGCCGTCTTCGTCTTGCCCGAGTTCGGCCGCGACAAGAACCTGAACGAGCGGAACGGCCTCGACCACGGCGACAGCTCGCCGGACCTCCTGCGCGTCGCGCTGATCGCGTCGGGCCCCGACTTCAAGCAGGGCAAGGTCTCGAAGGAGGCCGTCGCGACGACCGACGTCTGCCCGACGATCCTCAAGCTGTTCGGCGGGAAGTCGGAGTACTCGCGCGGCACGCCGATCAAGGGGCTGCTTGCGTAGCACGGGCGCCGCGCTCGTCGTCGTTCTCGCCGCGGCGCTCGCCATCGATGGTGGAGCGCGCGCCGGCGAGGACAACTGCGTCACCTGCCACTTCGGCATCGAGCCGATGCACCCGTGGCAGGAGCTGTCCTGCACCGAGTGCCACGGCGGCAACGGCGCCGCGGAGACGAAGGAAGACGCGCACGTGAAGCCGTCGCGCCCGCAGCCGAACGACGAGCGCGTGCTGCCGCTCGACTTCGACCTCGCGTACCTGCGCTTCAAGAACCCGACCGACCTGCGCGTCGTGAAGGACACCTGCGCGACGTGTCACCCCAGCGCCTGCAAGGACCTCGAGCTGTCGCTGCACGGCACGACCGCCGGACACCTCTGCGACGGGATGTACGAGTGCGGCATCGTGCGCGAGCGCGGCTCGAAGTTCGCCATGTTCCCCGTCACGGCGGCGCAGGACGCGGACGCGAAGGAGCGATC
>CAZOLL010000101.1:0-223 GCA_964580365.1 uncultured Phycisphaeraceae bacterium | reverse complement strand
GGCTGTTTGTACGCTTGTTGGGCGTTCACGGCGCGGCCGGGCTACGACGGGGCGGGCGCGCAGACCGCCCCGACCGCGCTCGGCGCACTCACGAAACTGTTCGCGCTTCCCGGCTTCGACACGAAGCAGCCGCTCGACCGATTCGAGACACACTACCGCGACCTGCCGCCGAAGGCGTGCGTGCGTTGCCACCTCTGGGCGCCGGGCGTCGCGGTGCGCGGTC
>CAZOLL010000100.1:0-10959 GCA_964580365.1 uncultured Phycisphaeraceae bacterium | reverse complement strand
CAGGACATGTTCGCGATCTCGCTGTACTCGTGTTACGAGGACCGCGCGCTCGACGCGACGCGCTACCTGCGCCAGCGCTTCGGCGACAAGAAGCTGATGTGGGGCGGCATCCACCCCACCGCGCGCACGAAGCACTCCCTGCAGCACTGCGACATCGCCGCGCGCGGCGAGTGCGAGGAAGCGATCGTCGACCTCCTCGGCCGCATGGAGCGCGGCGAGAACTACCTCGAGACGCCGAACTTCTCGTTCAAGGTCGACGGCAACCAGGTGGACAACGGTCTGCGCAACCTGCAGATGAACCTCGACGTCCATCCGTGGCCCGATTACGAGCTCGACAACTGCTACATCCTCGACGAGGCGCGCCGCATCCTGCCGCTGAACGAGGAGCTGATGAAGAAGTACCACACGGTGTACTACTTCGATCAGCCGAGCTACTTCGTGCTCGCGACGCGCGGCTGCCCGTTCGTCTGCACCTACTGCTACAACAACTACTTCGTCAGCACCTACAACGACGGCGTCAACAAGCCGCGCAAGCTGCGCTACCGCTCGTCCGACGCGGTGATCGAAGAGATCAAGGCGCGCACGCAGCAGTTCAAGTTCCTGAAGCACGTCGCATTCAGCGACGACGACTTCTTCGCGCGCAAGCTCGACGACCTCGTCGTCTTCGCGCGCCGCTACAAGGCCGAGATCGGCCTGCCGTGGGGTTGCTCGGCGATCCCCGCGTCGATCAATCAGGAGAAGCTCGAGCTCCTGATGGATTGCGGCATGGCGACGGTGCAGATCGGCATCCAGAGCGGCTCCGACCGCCTGAACCGCGAGATCTACAAGCGCTTCCTCCCGATGTGGAAGGTGAAGGAGCACCTGAAGATCCTCGAGGCGCACGGCATCCCGAAGGGGCTGCGCGTCACGGCCGACTTCATCATCGACAACCCCTATGAGACCGAGCAGGACCAGCTGCAGAACGTGACGAACACGCTCGATCTCCCGAAGTTCCTCCGCACGAACATCTTCACCCTGACCTACTACCCGGGCACGGAGATCTACAACAAGGCGGTGAAGGACGGCGTCATCAGCGGCGAGAAGGACACCTACCTCAACGTGTTCAACTCGCTCCGCGACGTGAAGCACAGCTTCCTCACGTACGTCTTCCTCTTGCGCCACCGCGCGCGCGGCATCGCGCCCGACTGGCTCGTGAAGTTCCTGATCTCGAAGCCGGTGCGCTGGGTCGGCGAGCGACTCCCCGGTCGCGTGCTGCACGGCTTCTGGGGCAAGTGGATGTTCCCGCGCCTCGCCGCCAAATTCGGCGACCCCATGACGCACGGGTCGGGCTCGGTCTGACGCGACGAACCGCCCGAACGCTCGAGTTCGTTGACCGGCTGCGGCCGGCTCGGAAGGCGGGGACGGGGGGCCTCCCCCAAATCGCCGTCACCGCCGTCACCGCCGTCAAATCGGACAATACCGCGCGTAAACCGCAGAGAATTGGGTGGTGACGGCGGAGGCGGCGATTCTGGAAAGCCCCGACTTGGGGGACCGGGAACCGGTTTCCCGCGGCACCGGCAACCGGGGCCCGAACGCCGCGACCCGGTGACCGGGGAACCGCGACCGGAGACCAAAGACCCCAGACCGGGGACGCCGCCGAAACCGTGGCCCCAAGTGAAACCGGGTCACCGGTCCGCCGGTTCTCCGTTCTCTGTCCGCCAGGTCACCGGTCATCGGCGTCCGGGCCCCGGTTGCCGGGCTTCCGGTTCGCCGGGATTGCAGTTCGCCGGGTCTCCGTCGGTCCCCCGCCTACTCGATCTCGCCCATCTCCTTCACGATCTTGCTGACGAGCCCGTAGCTCTTCGCCTCATCGGCGCTCAGCCAGAAGTCGCGGTTCGCGTCCTTCACGACCTGCTTCGCCGCGACGCCGGTCTCGGCGGCGACGATCTCGTTGTACTTCTCGCGGATCTTGATGATCTCCTTCGCGGTGATCTCGAGGTCCGACGCCTGACCCATCGCCTGGGTCGACGGCTGGTGGATCAGGAAGCGCGAGTTCGGGAGCGAGAACCGCTGACCCTTCTCGCCGCCGAGGAAGATGATGATGCCGGCCGACGCGCAGAGGCCGGCGCAGATCGTGCGGACCGGCGCGCGGACGAACTTCATCATGTCGTAGATCGCGAACCCCGAGTCGGCGTCGCCGCCCGGAGAGTTCACGTAGACGGTGATCGGCTTGCTCGAGCTCTCGGCGGAGAGCAGGAGGAGCTGGGCCGTGACGCGCTCCATCAGCTCCTTGTCGACCGGCTTCGCGATCACGATCGTGCGGTGCTTCAAGAGGCGCATGCCGAGCGCCTCGCCCTTGCCCCCGTGCTTCCCGCCTTCGTGCTCCGGGCACGCCGGCGCGTCATCGTCGTCATCGTCGTCGTCGTCGTTCAGCCGCGCACGGTCGTCCTGGAACATCGCGATCTCCGTTCGGTTCGAGGTCGGGGCAATCTAGGGAGCGCAAAGTCGCCGTCGCAAGCACGGCGCGTTCAACCACCTTCCGACTTCTGCTCGGGCTTCTCACCGCCTGCCTCGGTCTTTTCGTCTTTCGGCGCGTTGATCTGAAAGTTCGAGTTCGTGCTCTGGAGGTACCCGAGCTCCTCCATCCACTTCTGGATCCCCGCGGAATCGCCTTCGGAGATCGCCTTGGGACGTGATGGAGCGCGGAAGTCGAGGTCGTGGCTCTCGATCGCGTCGGCGATCGGGCGCTGCGTGAGCGCCGCTGGGGTGACGATGGAGTGCAACAGCTTGCCGCCGTTCGGACTCTCCATGTTGCGCCCGGCAGGGATGTCGAGCAGGTACAGCACCGTCGGCGCGACCTGCAGGACGCTGCCGAGGTTGGGGAGCGGCGAGCGCGCGGCCTCCTTCGCGGCGAGCACATCGCGTCCCGGACCGTCCTGGACCGCCGGGCCCGCCGCGATGAAGACGCCCGGCGGTCCGTCGAGGTGGTGTCCCGAGAGCCCGAGCGGGTGCGGCTTGTCGCGGAATTCCGCGTGGAAGCCATGGTCCGAGCAGACGATCACGTTCGCATCCGCCGGCGCGGCGGCGAGCACCTGCCCGATCAGCTCGTCGGTGCGGATGTAGAAGCGGTGGATGATCTCGTTCAGCTCCGCGATGGCCTCGGCCGGGATCTCGTACTGGAACTCCTTCGGCGAGCGGTAGCGCCAGAAGCGATGGCTCGAGACGTCGGGACCGCCGAGGTACACCATCGTGAGGTTCGGGTTCTTCTCCTTCTCGCGGAGCAGGTGCGTCGCGATCTGCGTGAAGCTCTCGTCGGCGAGCTCGGACCAGCGCGTCTGCGCGATCATGTGGTCCTCGACTTCGTCGAGCTTGCCGAGGTCGACGCCACCGAAGTAGGGCGCGTCGATCTGGAGGAAGCGCTCCTTGTCGTTGAGACGCGCGGCGATCGGGAAGATCTCGTCGATGAGATCGCGCGGCCACGTCTGGTCGGCCAGGTCCTTCCCGTCGCGCAGGTTGCCCTTCCAGTTCTCCGCGTTCTGACCGGCGGCCGAGTAGGGCGCGACGAGGAAGCCGTTGATCTCTTCCGCCGGGTAGGTGACCCACCAACCGACGCAGATCGTCTTCAGGCCGTAGTCCGACGCGATGTTCCAGAGCGCCTTGCCGCGTCGCGAGTTCGACGTGAACGGAGTGCCGTCACGATCGAGAAAGTTCACGATGCCGTGCGCCGCCGGGCCGGTGCCCGTCGCAATCGTCGTCCAGATCACCGGCGACAGCGCGTTGTTGTTGAAGGTGGCGAGATGGCCGACCACGCCGCGCTCGATGAGCTTCCGCAGGTTCGGCAGCTTGCCGTCCCGCACGAGCGGCCCCATCACCTTCCACTCCATGCCGTCCACGCCGATCAGGACGACGGGGTGTTCGGGGTGCGCCTTCTTTCCCGAGCAGCCGGGGAGAGTCGCGAAGCCGAGCACGACGCAGGCGAACAGGACGGCGGCGATCGGTCGGGTCGATGTCATGCGCGCTTCATGCCCAGGTGGTTGTTGTCGGGCGACCACAGGATGAACCTGTAGACGGGGAGGAGCGTCACGAACTCGGCCGCGACTTGTTGGATCAAAGTCGGGTCGGTCACGCGCGGGTCGGTCTTGCTCAGCGTGCGCTGGACGTGGATCCGATGCCGGCCGGGCTCGCAGTAGCGGAACAGGTTCATCACCGCGTCCCACTTCACGGAGCCGCACTCGAGCTTCTGCTTCCAGTCGTGCAGCGTGAGTGCGTAGCCGCCGGTCACGCCGTTCAGCAGGTTCGCCAGCTGCTCCGCGCCCTCGCGCGTGCCGGCGCGCGCCTTCACGTTCTGAACGTCCCACCACGCGCGCTCGTGGACGCGCAGGCCGAGCGAAACCTGCGCGAAGTCGATCGCGACGACGAGGTTCGCGTGGACGTAGTTCGCGTCCGTGTCGCTCGCGAACTCGACGCCGAGCAGGTCGCGCAGCGGTCGCTTCGCGGAGTCTCCGGGCGCGAGGTAGAACCACAGCGCGTCGACGCGATTGCCGTTGAACTTGAACGGGTTGTGGATCGACGTGCGCAGCGTGAGGTCGGCGCCGCTCGCCTGCAGGTGCGCGAGCACCGGCTCCCCCATCGACTGCAGCTTGCGCTTCAGCACGAGGCGCTCGGGGTTCGCCTCGGGGTCGCTCCACTTGTGGCGCTCGAAGGCGCGGAAGTCGTTTTGCGCGAACGCCGGCGCGTCCTCGAGCCGGGCGGTCGCTTTCGTCTTGGCGGGCATCCGCGTGAGTATAGGGAGCGCGTGTCGCGCCCGACCTTTGCGCCTCCCGCCGCGGACCGGTAAGCTGCCTGCCTTTTTCCCGGGCCCCGGTCGGGCCCGCGAAAACAGCGCTGCTGGCTCCGCAGGACACCGCCCGCAGCCCGGCACGAAGAGGAACGAATGGAAAAGACCGAGTCGATCTGGCTCGACGGCAAGCTCGTGCCGTGGGACGACGCGCGCTTCCACTTCTTCACCCACTCGCTCCACTACGGACTCGGCGTCTTCGAGGGGATCCGCTGCTACCGGCTCCAGGACGGCCGCTCCGCGATCTTCCGCCTCGAGGATCACATCCACCGCCTGTTCGACTCCGCGCGGATGGGCTTCATCAAGACCCCGCACACGCCCGAGGCCGTCGAGCAGGCCTGCCGCGACGTCGTGAAGAAGAACGGGCTCGACGAGTGCTACATCCGCCCGCTCGTCTGGATGGGGGAAGGCCCGCTCGGCATCGGGTCGACGAGCAACGTCGTGCGGACCGCGATCGGCGCGTTCAAGTGGAACGCCTACCTCGGCGAGGGCTCGCACGACAAAGGCGTGCGCTGCGCGATCGCGTCGATCTGCCGGCCGCCGCACAACTCGTCGCTCGCGAAGGCGAAGATCGCCGGCCAGTACGTGAACTCGATCCTCGCCAAGCGCGAGGCCGCGCGCGCCGGCTGCGACGAGGCGATCCTCCTCGACGGCGCCGGCCGCGTCGCGGAAGGCACCGGCGAGAACCTCTTCATCGTGCGCGACGGCGTGCTGAAGACGCCGTCCCCCGCCTCGCCGATCCTCCTCGGCATCACTCGCGATTCGGTCCTCACGCTCGCGCGCGAGAACGCCGCGCAGCTCGGGCTCACCTCCGTGCGCGAGGAGGACTTCGCGAAGGACGAGTTGTTCATCGCCGACGAGGTCTTCCTCACCGGCACCGCGGTCGAGATCGTCCCGGTGCGCGAGATCGAAGGGCGCACGATCGGCGCCGGCGTGCCCGGCAAGGTCACGCGCGCGCTGCAGAGCGCCTACCAGGACGCGGTTCGCGGCCGCGAGTCGCGCCACGCGGAGTGGCGCGCCGTGGTGTGACGGGCGACCCAAGATGGCGTTGATCTCGCCGTTTCGCGCGGACCGGTTCCAGGACCCGAAGACCGGAGATGCCGCGCCGTGCGCGGCGCCGCCGTACGACGTGCTCGGCGCGGCCGCGCGCGCACGATTTGCGGCGACGTCGTCCGCCAGCGTCGTGCACCTCACGCTCCCCGAAGAGCGCGGCGGAAAGGACCGCTACAGCGTCGCGGCCGCAACGCTACGCGACATGCTCCGCGACGGGCGCCTTGCTCCCGACGACGAGCCCACCTTCCACCTGCAGGATGCGCAGTTCGTCGGGCCCGACGGGAAGAAGCGGATGCGCCGTGGGTTCCTCGCGCTGGTCCGCATCCAGCCCCTCGGCGGCGGCGCCGTGCGCGGCCACGAACAAGTGCTCCCGAAGCCGCTCGAAGACCGCACGAGGCTGATGGAGGCGACGCGCGCCAACCTCGAGCCGGTGTTCCTGCTCTACTCCGACCCGATCGGCCGCGTCGACGCGCTGCTCGAGGGCAGCCGGCTGCGACCGACCGCCGCGTCGGTGGCGATGGAAGGCGTGCGTTTCGACTTCCGCCGCGCCGACCCGAAGATCGCTTCGCGCGTCGTCGACGTGCTGCGCGAGCTGCCGCTGTACGTCGCCGACGGCCACCACCGCTACACCGTGTCGGACCGCTACCGCGCCGCGCACCCAGACGACGCGGGCGCACGCTGGCGCCTCGCGCTGCTCGTCCGCGCGCAGGATCCCGGCGTCGTGATCCTCCCGACCCACCGCTTCCTGCCGAAGGTCGCGCCCGAAGCGGCGGCCGCGCTCGTCGCTCGACTCGGCGCGTCGTTCGAGCAGCGCGCCGTGCGGCCGGAGCAGCTCCTGAACGCGCTCGCGGCGACCGAGGCGAAGGACGCGATCGGCGTCTGGCTGCGCCGCGAGAACCGCGCGCTCATCGCGACGCCGAACCCGGTGCTGCGCGCGCGCCTCGCCGAGACGAGCGAGCTGCTCGCGCGCCTCGACGTGAGCGTGCTCGAGCGCGGGCTCCTCGACCCCGCGGTGCTCGGTGCGACGGTCGAGCGCCGCTACGTGCGCGGCGAGGACGACCCGATCGGCCTCGCGGGAACCGAGGACGTCGACGCCGCGTTCTTCCTGCGCGCACCCGCCGTCGAGACGGTGCTGCAGGTCTCCGACAAGAACCTCAACATGCCGCCGAAGTCGACCTACTTCTTCCCGAAGGCCGCGTCCGGGCAGGTGCTCTACCGCTTCGACCGCGGACCCGAGTCGCGAGGCGCGTGATGCAGGGCGTCGGGCGCGAGGCACGATGGCCGGCGCTGCTCGCGGCGTGCGCGCTCGCCGCCTGCAGCCCGATCGCGATCGACAAGCGCGCCGATCACATGGCGACGCTCTTGTTCACGGGCCTCGACGCCGCGGACGGCGCGATCGGCGGAGCGAAGCTCGCGCTCCTGCGCTCCGCGGGCGACGAGCTGACCGTCGTCGCGCTCACCCCGGAACCCGATCTCACCGAGCTCGGACCGCTCCTCGCCGAGCGCGGCCTCGCTCGCATCCAGGCGCTCGTGCTCGCGCTGCCGCCCGCCGCGATCCCGCGCCTCCCGAGCGGAATCGACGTTCGCACGACGTACGCGCCGGCAGGCGCCACGTGTCCCGGCGCGGCCATTGTCGCGGCACCGATGGTCCTGCGGCTCTCCGGCCTCGAGATCGGTCTTTCCCCGTGCGGCGGTGACGGCGGCGCGCGCGGCATCGCCGTCGAGATCCGGCACGGCGGCAACCGCATGCTCCTCGTGCCGGACGTCGCCGGCGCCGCGAACGAGATCGCCAAGCGCGCCGGCACCGGCTCGGGCCGCGTCGACCTGCTCGGCGTGGTGTCGCGCGGCACGCTCGATTCGTTGCGCGACGTCGGGAGCCTCGAGCGCGCGCAGGTCGTGCTCGCCGATGCCGGCCGCGGATCGGGTCCGTTCGACACCGTGTCGCTCGCGGATTCGCGGCGCGTGCTGTTCCAGTCCGAGGAAGGTCACCGGCCGGTCCGCATCGACGCCGCCGGCAGGACGCCGTGACGCGGCGCGTCTTCGTGTCGGCGGGCGAGCTCTCGGGCGAGCACCTCGCGGCCCCGGTCGTTCTCGAGCTCGCGGCACGCGCTCCCGACGTCGCCGTCGAATGCTTCGGCGGCGCGCACCTCGCCGCCGCCGGCGCGCGACTCCTGTTCCCGCTCTCCGATCTCGCGGCGCTCGGTTTCGCGGCCGTGTTCGCGAGCCTCGGAAAGTTCGCGGGCGTGCTGCGCCGGTACCAGGAGTACCTCGACGCGGAGCGCCCCGACCTCGTCGTGCTGGTCGACTACCCCGGCCTCCACGTGCGGTTCGCGCAGCTCGCGCGCCGCGCGGGGATCCCGGTGTTCTACTTCGCGTGCCCCCAGCTGTGGGCGTGGGCGCCGTGGCGCGCGCGCCGCTTCGCGGCAGCGGTCGACCGCGCGTTCACGATCCTGCCGTTCGAGGAGCGCTACCTGCGCGCGCGCGGCGTCGACGCGACGTACGCCGGCAGCCCTGCGCTCGAGCGGCTCGAGGCGGAGTCGCGGACGCCCGTTCCGGACGACCTCGCCCGCCGGCTCGCGGGCGAGGACCCGATCGTCGCGCTCTTGCCCGGCTCGCGCGCGCAGGAGGTCGACATGAACCTCCCGACGATGCTCCGCGTCGCCGCGCGACTGCGCGCTTCGCATCCGACGCTGCGGTTCTTCCTGCCGCAGGCGCACGAGAGAGCCGCGCGCCGCGCGGAACAGCACCTCGCGAAGTCGTCGGTCCCCGTCACGATCGTGCCGCAAGTCGGGCCGGTGCTCGCGCGGTCGCGCCTCGCGCTGGTCGCGTCGGGCACCGCGACGTTCGAGGTCGCGTGGCATCGCGTCCCGATGGTCGTCGTCTACCGCATCACGCCGTGGCAGCGCTTCCTCGGCGGCCAGCTCTTGACCGTTCCGTGGGTCTCACTCGCGAACCTCGTCGCCGGCGCCGAGATCGTTCCGGAGTTCGTCGGCGCGGGCGACGCGGATGCGGAGATCACGGCCGCGTGCGACGAGCTGCTGGTCGACGGGGCCCGACGCGCGCGTTGCCTCGACGACTTGGAGAATCGCTTCCGCGGGCGTCTGCATGGCGGTGCGGCGCGCACGGTCGCCGACGCAGTGATCGCGCGCCTCGCGGGCGCGCCGGCGTCACGGCTCCGCGACGACGAGACAGCGGCGGCCCGCTGAGTCCGCCGCGCTCGCCGGAGCGAGCGCCGCCCACCGAGCGCCCGGGCCGAGCACGAGCTCTTCCACCACGCGCCCCGCCGCGCTGGCTCGCGTGCGCAGCGCGTCGCGATTCGCCCCCGTCATCTCGATCAAGCGCGCCGACGTTCCGGCCTGCCGTCGCACCGCCTCCGCGCGGTCTCGCAGCGCGGCATCGACGCCGCGGTAGAACGAGTCGGCGGCCACGCTCTTGCCCTCGAGGCCGCGGACGAACGCCGCCGCGTCGAACGGGGCGCTCCCGGCGCGCTCGGCGAGCGGGCGGGGGCGGATCCGAATCACCACCGGAGCGGGCGGCGCGGGCGGCGCGGTCTTCGGCGCGCCGCGACCGGCGCGCGGCGGGGCGCCGACCGTCGGGCTCTCCTGGGCGCGCGCCTTCGTCAGCGGCCCGGCGAGCGCGTCGAGTGCATCCGAGAGCGTTCCACCGAGCGTCAACTGCATCTCGGACTTCAGTGCGGGAGCCGCCGCGTCCGCTCGCCCGTCGGCGTCCTTCGCCTCCGTCGGCGGCGACGCTCCCGGTGCGGTCGGTGCGGCCGTCACGGCCGGCGCCGGAGCGCGCGCGGACTCGCTGGCGATCTCGACCCCGCCCTCACCGCCCTCCCCCTTCTCTTCGGAGACCTCGTTGCGAGGCGGCGGCGCATTCGCGCTCAGGTCGGACGCCGGCGCGGGACGGCCAGAATGCACCATCACCTGTTCGATCGCGAACACGCAGAACACGATGCACGCCGCGAGTGCGGCGACGCGCGCGAGCCAGACGCGCCGCCGGTCGAGCGGCGCGCGCGCCGCCGCCGCGTGCGCGCGCGCGTCGTTCGCGATCGCGTGCATCACGCGCGAGGTGAAACGCGACGACGCACGATCGGCGGCGAGGTCGGAGAGCGCCGCCTTCACCGACTCGATCTCCGCGAACCGCCGCGCGAGCTCCGGATCGCTCGAGATCTCGTCGCGCACGCGCTCGGCTTCGGCGGCGTCCAGCCGTCCGTCGGCGAGGTCGTGCAGTCGCTCGATGCGCGGGTCGAGTTCGCTCATTCCGAATCCCCCGCGCCCGGAGACGGATCCGCGACGTCGACGTCGCTGGAGTCGTCCATGCCGTCGCCGCTCGGCTCCACGTCGGTCGCGGGCTGGCCGTGGCGGCGCAGGATCACGTCCTTCAGCCGCTCGCGGCCGCGATGGATGCGCGAGCGCACCGTCCCGATCGGCACGTCGAGGATCGCCGCGATGCGCTCGTAGTCGAGTCCTTCCACGTCGCAGAGGATCACGGGCACGCGGAACTCCTCGGGCAGGAGCGAGAGCGCGTATTGCAGCACGCGCGACAGCTCCCCGCGCTCGAGGAAGCGGTCGGGTCGCGTCGGACGGTGCTCCTTCGGGTCGAACATCCGGTCGCCGTCGTCATACGTGAGGTCGAGCGACACCTGCTTCTTCGCCGCCTTGAACCGCGTCGACGTCACCTCGCCGAGGCCGACGTTCACGGCGATGCGGTAGAGCCACGCGCCGAACTCGCCTTCCTGGCGGAAGGTGCCGATCGCGCGCCACGCGCGGATAAAGGTCTCCTGCGCGAGGTCCTCCGCGGCGGCGAGGTCGAACTGTCGCATGCGCATCACGATGCGGATCACCCGGTCCTGATGTCGGCGCACGAGCTCCGCGAAGGCGTCCTGGTCTCCCGCCTGCGCGCGAAGCACCTCGTCGCGATCCGGATCAGGAAGCGCTGGAACGTTCACGTGCCGTCGAAGGGCGCGCCGCGACGAACCGCGGGTTGGCCCGTTCCCCGGGAATTCAGCACGCGCCGTCCTCCCCGCGCGGGGAGAACAGGTCGCGCAGCACGTCGACGCGCAGGCGCGACGGCGGGATGGAGGC
>CAZOLL010000099.1:9630-11006 GCA_964580365.1 uncultured Phycisphaeraceae bacterium | reverse complement strand
CCGCGACCTTGAACGACTGGAACAGCGCGAGAGCGGTGAGCGCGGCCGAGCCGATCGCGAAGCCCTTGCCGACCGCGGCCGTCATGTTGCCCGCGGCGTCGAGCGAGTCGGTGCGCTTGCGCACCGACGGATCCTGGTGCGTCATCTCCGCGATGCCGCCCGCGTTGTCGGCGACCGGGCCGTAGGCGTCGACGCCGAGCGAGATGCCGAGCGTGGAGAGCATGCCGACGGCGGAGATCGACACGCCGTAGATCCCGCCGAAGTGGTAAGCGAGGTAGGCCGTCATCGCGAGCACGATCATCGGCATCCACGTCGACTTCATGCCGGTGGCGAGCCCGGAGATCAGGTTGGTGGCGGCGCCCGTGCGTGACTGGTCGGCGATCGACTTCACCGGCGTGCGCGAGGAGCTCGTGTAGTAGTCGGTGATCTGTCCGATGATCACGCCCGACGCGAGACCCGCGACGAGCGCCCAGTACACGCCCCACTTCGATTCGGAGAAGTGCTCCTGCTGCGCGACCCACGACAGCACTTGCGTCGGGATGAACATGCAGCAGAACGCGGCGCCGACCGCGAATACCAGCGACGCCATCTTCAGACCCTTGAACATCGCGGCGCCGAGCTTCGCCTCGTCGTCCGTGTACACGAAGCGCCGGCCGAAGATCGACGCGAGGATGCCGATCGCGCTGAGCACCAGCGGCAGCGTGATGAGGTAGCTGTTGTCCGAGAGCACCGTCGTGAACGCGACGTTGTGCGCGGCCGCGTAGTCGTGGATGTAGGACATGCCGAGCGCCATCGTGGCGACGATCGCGCCGACGTAGGACTCGAACAGGTCGGCGCCCATGCCCGCCACGTCGCCGACGTTGTCGCCGACGTTGTCCGCGATGACCGCCGGGTTGCGCGGGTCGTCCTCGGGGATGCCGGCCTCGACCTTGCCGACGAGGTCCGCGCCGACGTCCGCCGCTTTCGTGTAGATGCCGCCGCCGACGCGCGCGAACAGCGCGATCGACGACGCGCCGAACGAGAAGCCGAAGATGACGTTCGGATCCTCGGCGTGCAGCCAGAAGAAGAAGCAGACGCCGCCGAGCCCGAGCCCGACGACCGTCAGCCCCATCACCATGCCGGACTGGAACGCGAGCTGGAGCGCCTGGCCGAGGCCGGTCTTCGCCGCCTCGGTCGTGCGCACCGCCGCGCGCGTCGCGCAGTGCATCCCGAAGTACCCGGCCGTCGCGGACAAGACCGCGCCTGCGGAGAACGCGACCGCCACGCGGCCGCAGTCACAGAGCGTCCCCAGCAGCCGGTCGGTCTTCTCGCGCAGTTCAGTTGACACGTGCCATCTCGTCGTCGGCGTCACAGCATTCGTCCACCCACTCATCATC
>CAZOLL010000099.1:0-9620 GCA_964580365.1 uncultured Phycisphaeraceae bacterium | reverse complement strand
GCGGACAAGACCGCGCCTGCGGAGAACGCGAACGCCGTGGCGCCGGCGCCGAGCGCCGTCAGCACGAACGCGACGACGACGACGAATCCCGCGAGCACCTTGTACTCGGTGGTCAGGAACGCCTTCGCGCCGGTCTGGATGTACCCGGCGATCTTCCGCATCTTCTCGTCGCCGTCGGACCGCTGCATCAGGTCGGTGAAGAGGAGGAACGCGTAGCCGACCGAGACCAGCGCGACGAGGAACGACAGGATCGACAGCCAATACATCTAGGAACTCCTCTTCCAAGCGAAACCAAGCGACCCGACAGAGGGCGGCGGAGCGTATCCGCCGCGCCAAACGCACGCAATCGCGGATGGCCCCGCGCGCATCACTCCGGACGAGCGAGAGGGCGCTACACTCGCCCGCCGGGTGCCGGGTCGCCACGACCCGCGCAGGCAACGCGGATGGTCGGGCCGCCATCCCGCAGAAAGCGCATTGCGCCGTGCCCGCATCCGTCACACCCGGAGGCCCCGGGTCGCCCGCCGACCCGTCCGAGTCCGTCGACTCGCTTTCCGGCTGTCTCCTCGTCGTCTTCGCGCGGATCGGCGGCTTCACGATCCTCGTCGGCCTCGCGCTCTTCATCGTCCGTCGCGAACCCTGGCGGTTGTCCCTGCTCGACGTCGCGTACGGGTCGGTCGTCGTCGCGATCCTCCTCGCGCACCGGCATCTGCGCGGCAGCACGCGGTCGAGCGCGATCGTGCTCGGAGCGACTCTGCTCGCGTGGGCCATCGTGAACTCGATCGACCTGCCATGACGATCGGCCCGATTCGCGTCGAGTGGGTCCTCTTCGCGCTGATGCTCTTCGGCGTCGCGCTCTTCCACCGCCGCGCGATGCTCGTGGCGCTGATCGGGCTCGTCGCGGTCGGCACGGCGCGGCTCGTGTGGGATCCGTTCTCTCCCGCCGAGCACTTCGCGCACGAATGGAAGCTGCTCGCCAACCTCTTCGGCCTCCTGCTCGGGTTCGCCGTGCTCGCGAGCCACTTCGAGCACTCCGGCTTCCCCGACTGGCTGCCGCGCGTCCTGCCGGACGGATGGCGCGGCGGGCTGGCTCTCCTCGCGGTCGTGTTCGTCCTCTCGACCGTGCTCGACAACATCGCCGGCGCGCTGATCGGCGCGACGATCGCGCGCGCCGTCTTTCGCGACCGCATCCACGTCGGCTACCTCGCCGCGATCGTCGCGGCGGCGAACGCCGGCGGCGCGCCGTCGGTCGTCGGCGACACGACGACGACGATGATCTGGCTCGCCGGCCATCCGGCATTCGCGCTGGTGCCCGCCGCGGTCGCCTCCGTCGCGGCGCTCGCGGTGTTCGGAGTGTTCGGAGCGAAGCAGCAGGACCGGCTGCAGCCGATCGTGAAGGACGCGCCCGGCGACGCGAAGATCCGCGCCGGCACGCTGTTCGTCGTGTCGTCGATCCTCGCCGGTGCGATCCTCGCCAATGTCTACCTCGACCATCAGCCGGCGATCGGGGTCTGGGGCGCGATCCTGCTGACGGCTCCGTTCGTGCGGCCGCACTGGCGCGTGCTGAAGACCGCGCTGCCCGGCGCGGTCTTCCTCTGCGCGCTCGTCTTGACCGCGTCGCTGATGCCGGTCGACGACCTGCCGCCGCCGTCGTGGCTTGCCACGCTCGGGCTCGGCTTCCTGTCGGCCGTGTTCGACAACATCCCGCTGACCAAGCTCGCGCTCGACCAAGGCGGCCACGACTGGGCGTTGCTCGCCTATGCGGTCGGCTTCGGCGGCTCGATGACCTGGTTCGGTTCATCGGCGGGCGTCGCGGTGGCGAACCTCTGCCCGGAGGCGCGCTCGGTCGGAAGCTGGCTGCGCCACGGCTGGCACGTTCCGCTCGCCTACGTCGTCGGGTTCTTCGTGTACCTCGCCGCGTTCGGAGTGCGCGCCGGCGCGGGGTGAACGGCGGTCAATCCTTCCGCAACGCTTCCAATTCTCGCAGTTCGCCCTGCGCCTCGCGCAGGTGGTCCTTCAGCGCTTCGGGATTGAAGTCGGAGAACTCGATGAGCGTGGCGAGGTAGCGCACCTCGCGCTCGACGTCCTGGCGCGCTTCGTCGATGCGCCCGGCCTCGCGGCGCGCGACGGCGCGCACGTGCAGGAACACCGACGCATAGCGCACGTAGTAGCCGGCGTGCGGTTCGAGCTCGGCCGCGAGCACCAGCTCTTCGGTGCCGACCTCGAGGATCGAGCCGCCGCGTTCGCGCTCGAACCGCGCGGCGAATTCGGGGTACTGCTCGCCGCGGTTCAGGAGCAACAGCCCGCGCGCGTAGTGCAGGAGCCCGTCCGTGGGGCGCCGGCGCAGGCCGTCGTCGAGGATCGCGAGGCCCTCTTCGATCCACGCGATGCGGCGCTCGGCGTCGACTTCGCGCGGGGGCAGCTCATACGCCAGCACGTCCGACAGGCGCACGCGCGCCGCGGAGAGATCCGGCGCGATCGCGAGCGCCTCGCGCGCGTGGGTGAGGGCGCGCCACGGCCGTGACGCGCGGATGTCCGCGTCGATGCGCACGAGCCACACCTGCACGAGCAGCGCGCGCAAGGACGGAAACAGTCGCACGCTCGGCATCTCGTCGCCTTCGCTCGCGGTGATGAGCCCGGTCTCGCCGTGCCCGCCGGTGATGCGACGCGCGGTGAGATCGGAAGCGAGCAGCACCGCGGCCGCGAGCGGTCCGCCGACGAGCCAGGTGAGCCGCACGTCAGCGCTCCTTGAACGGCGCGACCAGCGCCGCCAGCACGAGGCACGCCGCGAGCACCGCGCCGCACGTGCCCACCGCCGCGAGCGTCGAGCGGCTGGTGATCGCTTCCGCGACGCCGAGTCGCTCCGAAGGATCGAAGCGCGCGAGGTCGGGCACGAGCCGCGTGAGGACGCCGAGGAAGATCCGCACGAAACGCCATGTCGCCGCAGACGGCGCCGGCGCCGCCGCGTCGTGCTCGGCGCCGCCGTTCGCATGGTGCGCGTCGGACGCGGCCGCGACGCCGATGCCCGCGATGATGTCGAGCACCGCCGCGCGCCCCGCGCCGATCAAGAGGAGGAAGCCGGCCGCGAGCGACGCAGGCCCCGGCGCGAGGCCGAGGCCCAGCACGAACCCGATCGCCGCGAGCAGCGCCGCGCCGCACCACAAGAGGAGGAACGCAACGAGCAGTTGGACGGGCAGCGGCCGCACGCCGCCGAGCGCGCTCGTGTCGATCTCCACGACGCAGCCCGCCGACTTCAGCGTCGCGTCGAGCGTGAACGGTCCGCGCACGTCGGCGTCGCCATTGCCGTCGAAGCGCAGCGGCAGCTCGCGAAACGAGCGCATCAGCGGCAAGGCGCGCGTCTGAGTGCGCCCGTCGGCGAGTGTCCAGGTGGCGTCGATCTCGACCGTGCCGTCGAACCCGCCCCCGCGCACGACGCGCGGGTGCAGTTGGAAGATCACATCGGGCGCGGCGTCGGCGTCGAACGCGAAGCGCGCCGTGTTGCCGGGAGCGAGCTGCACGACCGCGCCCGCCTCGACCTCGCGCCCGTCGATCGCGACCGACACGGGGCTCGCGCGCGTGCGCGCCTCAGGCAACTCCGCGAAGCGGATGCCGGCGCACGGCGTCGCCGCGAGGAGGAACAGCACGATGCCGCCCGCGGCCGCGAGCGCGACGCCGCCGATGCGGCCCAGCGCGTAGCGGACCCGCCCCACTGGCCGCACGGCGAGCTGCGCGAGGAAGCCGGTGCCGCGGTCCTCGGCCGCCAGGACGAGGCCGGACACGACGCCGAACAGGAGCGCCGCGACGAACGCCGACGACGCGAGCATCTCGATCTCGGTGGCGCCGCCGTCCGACGGTTGCCCGTGCACGTGCAGCGTGCCGGCGACGCGCGTGGTGCGGATGAACAGGCCCGCGAGCGCGCCGCACGCGAGCATGAGCGGCGCCGTGCGGCCGCGCAGGAACAACCGCGCCGCGTCGCGTGCGAGCGGGCCGATCACGGCTCGCCTCCGCCGATCTTGCGGCGGAACAGGCGGTCGAGCCGCTCGCGCGCCGGCTCGTCGGACACGAGGGTCGCGCCGCCCTCCTTCAACACCGCGGCGACGCGCGCGCGCGTCGCGTCGTCGGCGCCGTCGACGACCAGCTCGCGGCGTCCGGGTGCGCCGAGCACGGCGTCGATCGCCCCCGCCGCGAGCACGCGCCCCTTGTCGAGGATGACGACGTGCGTCGCGACCGCTTCGAGGTCGGACAACGCGTGCGACGACACGAGCACGGCGGCGCCGTCCTTCGCCCGCGCGACGATCTCCTGCTGCATCGCGCCGACGCCGAGCGGGTCGAGCCCGTCGAACGGTTCGTCGAGCACGAGCAGGTCGGGAGCGCCGTCGCCCGCCGCACCGCCGCCGCGCGGCGACGCCGCGAGCGCGGACGCGAGCGCGAGGCGCCGCTGCATCCCCTTCGAGTATCCGCGCACAGCGCGCGCTGCTGCGTCCGCGAGGCCGACGCGCGCGAGCAGGCGCTGCGAACGCTCGCGCGCCGCCCTTGCGTCGTCGCCCGAGAGGCGGGCGAGAAGCACGAGCGTGTCGATCCCGCTGCGCCGGCCCGCGAGGTCGAAGCGCTCCGGCGCGTACCCGACGCGCCGCGCGGCCGCCGCGTCGGACACGCGTCCGCCGTCGATCGTGACCCCGCCCGACGTCGGCGCGAGCAGCCCGAGGCAGCAGCGGATCAGCGTGGTCTTGCCCGACCCGTTCGGCCCGAGGAGGCCGAGCACCTCGCCGCCCTTCAGCTCGAACGAGACGCCCCGGAGCGCCTCGACCCGCTTCCCGAACGGCGGCAGCCGGTAGGTCTTCGCGAGCGCGCGGACGGAGAGCATGCACCCAATGGATACCCGGATTCCCGCGCGAAGAAACGGGGGACGCGGACGCCCGCGCGTTCCGCCGCTACCCTGATCGCCCGACCTTGGAGCCCCGCATGTCCCGCTCTTCCCTCGGCATCCTTCCCTTCGTCGTGTTCGCGGTGTCGTCCTGCTGCACGGACCCCGTCGATCAATCGTCCTACTTCTGCCTCGGCGACCTCTCCATCGAGGAGGAGCAGAAGATGGGCGACAGCTACGCGCCGGTGATCGACGCGCAGTACGACGGCGAATACAACGACCCGCAGGCGGCCGAGTACCTCGGCGGTCTCGTGAAGGAGATGGCGTCGCACTCGGTGTACGGGAACAGCGCGTTCTCCTGGAAGTTCGAGATCCTCAACACCTCGATCCCCAACGCGTTCGCCGTGCCCGGCGGGTACGTGTACATCACGCGCGGTCTGCTCGCGAACCTCGACACCGAAGGCCAGTTCATCTCGGTGCTCGGCCACGAGCTCGGCCACGTCGAGCACCGGCACACGCACCAGCAGATGGGACGCTCCGCGATCGGCCAGGCGGTCGTCGGCGTGCTCGACACCGCGGAGTCGATCGTCACCAACGGCTCGAGCCCGGGGATCGCCGGCACGATCGGCGGCGTCGCGACGCAGCTCACGCTGCTCAGGTTCTCGCGCGGCCAGGAGTCGCAGGCCGACATGCGCGGCGTCTTCTATGCCTCGAAGATGGGGTACGACCCCGCGGACGGCATGAAGACGTTCGAGTACTTCGAGAAGCTCGAGAAGGAGTCGGGCGGCTCGACGCCGGAGCTCTTGCGCACGCACCCGCTGAACGACAGCCGCATCACCGACATCAAGACCGAGATCGAGACGCACTACCCCGAGACGCTGAACCGCCCGCGCAACTCGTTTCGCCCCGACAAGGACGGCAACACGCGCTTCGCGGACGTCGTCGCGCGCTTCAAGCGCGTCGAGCCCATCTACGAGAAGCACGACAAGGCCTTCGCGCTCGTGATGACCGGCATGGAGAAGAAGGACAAGGCGAAGATGCAGGAGGGCCTCTCGCAGCTGCAGCAGTGCGCGAACCAGCTTTCCGACGACGAGATGGTGCAGACCTCGCTGGGCATCGCGCAGTACGCGAACGACGATCTGAACGGCGCGCGCTCGACGCTCGAGCACGCGATCTCGCTCGACGACCGTCACAACGCGGCGCGCAAGCTCTACCGGCCGCGCTTCCTGCTCGGGCTCGTGGAGTTCGACGCGAAGCAGTATTCGAAGGCGAAGTCGGCGCTCAACGACGCGCTCGGCGTGATGGATCAGGATCCGCAGGCGTGGTACGTGCTGGGCGAAACGCAGGAAGCGCTCGGCGATCGCTCGGCCGCGAAGACCGCCTACACGAACGCGGCGCAGCTCGGCGAGGGCAGCGAGATCGGCAAGAAGGCCGCCGACAAGGCCGCGAAGCTCTGATCGTCGGAGCGCGGCGCGGGAGCACGCTCGTGATCGTGCTCGCGCTCGTTTCCGAGCACTAGCACGTTTCTGAGCCCGAGCACGTCCATCCCCGCTCGCCCTCACGTTCACGCAGGACATGCCGCGCGGAGGGTTCGTCGATCTGCTCGTGCATGCGCTCGCCCACGCCTGGACGCGCACGAGCGTCAACCTCGACCTGGGTGGCGACGTCGACGTCGCGCTCGAAGTCGGCGGCGACCTCGAGGTGACGCTGCTTTGCGACATCGGTCGCGGCTGCTGCGTCATGCTCGTCTCCGACATCCGCGGGACGAAACGCGATGAGGAGCTTCAACCGATCACTCGCGATCGTCGCGCTGTCGGCGGCCGCGATCGTCGCCGATGCGGTCGCGTGGATCGTCGGACGATCGAGCGATGCCGAGGTCGCGCGCGTGGAAGGCGTGGCGCGAGCGCATGCGACGACGTCGGTCGAGTTCACTCTCATGCCGGCGTGGTGACTCCGCGGAGACGCGCGGTGACGCGCGGAGACGCTCGACGAAAAAAGCGAAACTGGAATTGACGGGGGTGGAGCACTACATTGCGACGCGTTCACAGGAGTCGCGCTCACGCGCGGCGAGAGTGGACAGATCAGTCCTGTGGCGAAAGCCACCCACCATGAAGGGCTCGTCACTCTGCGTTGGAGTCGACGAGCCTTTTTCGTTCGCGCGCTCGCGTGGTTCAGCGAGGGGATGACGTGAACGACTTCACGATCGCGCGCTTCGTGTTCCTGAAGCTGCTCGCGCTCTGCGCGCTGGTCGCGTTCGCGTCGCTCCTCGTGCAGGTCGACGGTCTCTACGCGAGCGACGGCATCCTCCCGATCGCCGAGATGGTCGCGCGCGCGCAACGCGTGCTCGGCGACGGCGTCTCGGGCTGGCTCGACGTCCCCACGCTGTTCCGCTTCGGCGCGAGCGACGTGCAGCTCCACCTCGCGGGCTGGATCGGGCTCGGTGCGTCCGCGCTCGCGCTCCTCGGCTTCTCGACGCTGCCGTGCCTCGTCGTCGCGTTCGCGCTCTACCTCTCGTTCGTCGTCGCCGGAGGCAACTTCCTCTCGTTCCAGTGGGACTTCCTCCTGCTGGAAACCCTCGCGCTCGGCGTGCTGATCGCGCCCGGCCGCGTTCGGCCGTCCCGCTGCGCGGACGTGGCCGTTTCGCGGATCGGGCTGTTCCCGCTCTGGGCGCTCCTGTTCCACCTGATGTTCGCGTCGGGCGTCGTGAAGTGGCGCAGCTCGGACGGCGCGTGGAAGCACCTCGAGGCGCTGCGGTACCACTTCGAGACGCAACCGCTCCCGACGGCGCTCGGCTGGTGGTCGCACCAACTCCCCGACTGGGCCAAGACGTCGATGTGCGCCGCGGCGCTCGCCGTGGAGATCGTCGTCCCGCTTGCGATCCTCGCGCCGCGCGTCGCCGATCGCGCGCGGCGCGCCGCCGCTTTCGCGTTCATCGGGCTGATGGTCGTGATCGCGGCGACCGGCAACTACACGTTTTTCAACCTGCTGACGGTCGCGCTCTCGGTCCTCCTGCTCGACGACGGCGCGTGGCCGGCGTTCATGCGTCGCGCGTTCTCGACGCTGATCGTCACGCCGCCGTCCCGCATTCGATTCGCGTGGCTCCCGCTCGCTCTCGTCTCGATCGCGATGAGCGCGTCGCTCTCGATCGGGGCGTTCCTGCCGCGGCGCGCGCCGTGGCCGGAGCCGATGCGCGAGGTCGAGTCGGCGCTCGCGCGCTTCGGGCTCTCGTCGCGCTACGGGTTGTTCGAGGACATGACCGAGACGCGCGTCGAGTTGGTCGTCGAGGGCAGCGACGACGGCGCGGAGTGGAAGGCCTACGAGTTCCGGTGGAAGCCCGGCGACGTCGCGCGCGCGCCGGGGCTCGTCGCGCCGCACCAGCCTCGCCTCGACTGGCAGATGTGGTTCCTCCCGCTCTCGCCGCGATCGCAACTCGACTGGTTCGAGTCGCTGCAGGAGAAGCTGCTCGCAGGCGAGCCGTCGGTGACGGCGCTGCTCGGTAGCGTTCCGTTCGCGGGCCATCCGCCGCGATGGCTGCGGACGCACGCGTTCGAGTACCACTTCACGACGCGCGCCGAGCGCGCGGCGAGCGGCGCGTGGTGGACGCGCACGGACCTCGGGTTCTTCGGCCCGACGGTGGAGTTGAAGGACGGGCGGTTGTCCGCGGCGCCGCCCGGCGGTCGGTAAGCCCGCGCGCTGGCCGGGGCTCGCGGCGTTTTTCCTCGAAGGATCGCGCCCGGATCGACCACCATTCCCGAGGATGATGCCCCCGGACGCCCTCCACGCCGCCGACCTCGAGCTGAGGAACCGCATCCTGCGCGGCGATCGCGCCGCCGCGGAAGCGCTGTTCGAGCGCTCGATCGACACGCTCTACGAGTTCGTCCACTACCGCGTGGGCGGCGACCGCGGCATCGCGGAGGCGATCGTCCAGGACACGTTGCTCGTCGGTTGCGAGCGGCTGGCCGACTTCCAGGGACGTTCGTCGCTCCACACGTGGCTGTGCGGCATCGCGAAGAACCGGATCCGCACGCTGCGGCGCAAGAAGCAGCCGATCCCGCTCGACGACCTGCTCGATCAGGTCGACCCCGAGATCGACATGATCCTGCTCGGCGTCGAGACGGACGAGATCCCCGACGCGGTACTCGAGCGCCGCGAGACGCGCGAGCTGGTCGGCGCCGCGCTGTCGTCGTTGCCGCCCGGCTACCGCGAGGCGCTCCTCGCGAAGTACGTCGACGAGCTGCCCGTCTCCGAGATCGCGCGCCGCCACGGGAAGACCGAGAAGGCCGCGGAGTCGATCCTCACGCGCGCGCGCGTCGCGTTCGTGAAGGTGTTCGAGCTGCTCGCGCGCCGCCGCGGAGGCGCGCCGTGAGCGACCGCCGCGCGATCCTCGACGCGAACCTGAAGAAGCTGCTCGCGCGCGCCTACGTCCCGGCGCGCGTCGACGTTTCGTTCCGCGGCGAGCTGAAGGCCCGCGTGCTCGCGCGCGCCGCCGAGACCGCGCTCTCCGGCCCGGGTCCCGCGCTCGCGCCGGCGTCGCGTTCGCGCCGGCTCGCGTCGCCCGTGCTCGCGCTCGCGCCCGCCGCGCTGGTCTCCGTCGCGGCGTGGCTCCTCCTGCGCGCCGATCCTTCGCGCGAGTCGGGAGCGCTCGATCGCCTGTTGGCCTCGGGTCAGGTCGCGGTGCGAGCGACGATCGCCGGCGAGGTCGCCGCCGCGCGCGCGCCGAAGACCGCGCTCGTGGACGACGCGTGCCTCGAGGTGATCA
>CAZOLL010000098.1:0-11081 GCA_964580365.1 uncultured Phycisphaeraceae bacterium | reverse complement strand
GGCGGTCGATCGACGAGAGCAAGGGCCGTGAATGATGGCACGGGATGCGGGAACCGGAGAACCGGCGGACCGGCAACTGGGGCCCGAACGCCGCGACCCGGTGACCCGTGAACGGAGACCGGAGACCCGTGACCTGCAGAACCGGTTGCCGGTCCCCGCTCACTCCGGTCCCTGTTTCCGGGTCTCGGTTCTCCGGGTCGCGGCGTTCGGGCCCCGGTTGCCGGTCCTCCCGTCATCCAGTTCCCGGGTCACGGCCGAGCCGGCAGGACGGGACCGACGCCCCCCACGCACCCTGCATCCCCCGTCACGACGCGCTTCGTGTCTCCTTCGTGTGCTTCGCGTCCTCGGCCAGCAGCGCGCCATCGACGACCGACGCCACGTTTTCGAGCGACGCCCCGTTCGCGTCGGCGCCGCACAGCAGGTCCGCGAGCGGTTGCGTTCGCGGTCGTGCCGGCAGTCCGCGCTGCTCGAGCCGGCGCGAGAGCAGCTTCACGAGGTACGTCCACGCGCGGCGGCGCAGTGCGTCGAGCGTGTCGAGCTTCGGGTCGAGCGTCGCGGGCTTCGACCAGTGGAAGTCGGACACGCCGGGCGCGGCGCCGTCCTCCGCGAGGTGGAAGCAGCCGCTCTTGAAGAGGATGAACGTCGCGTCGCGGACCTTGCGCGAGGCGTCTGCGACGCCGCGCTCGACGCAGGCGTCGGTCGCGTCGTTCAAGAGCTCCTGGTGCGTGACGCGGGCGGGCGGCGCGTCGGCCGGGCGCGCGACGCGCCAGATCGCGTCCGTGATCGTGAGCCAGTCGGGGTACGGCAACGGGTAGCAGCGCGGGACGCCCTGGCGGAGGACCTCGCGGTATGCGTCCGCGCTGTGATCCGGGTCCGCGGGCGGAGCGGGGCTCGGCGCGGGGGTGCGGGTCGCGGGCTCGGGAGCGGGGTCGGCCCCGGGCGCGAGCGTCGGGGCATCGACGGGCGCCCCCGTGATCTCCCAATCGTGCTCGCCGCGCCGCACGACGATGCCGAGCTCGCGCGAATGGCGGCGCAGGAATTCGCCGGTCGTCTCGCAATCGTGTCGCGACGGGTCGAACGACTGGCCGAGCTGGCTCGAAAGGAGCGGCTTGATCGCGGCGAAGCGGATCGGGCTGCTCTGCGCGAGCAGCGCGCGCAGCGCGTCGGCGACGCGTTGGATCTCGGGGGACGCCGCCGCTTCGACGTCGCGCGCGGCGAGGAGGTCCTCGAAGTACTCGAAGCGGTCGCAGTACTTCTCGAACACCGGCTTCGTGCACCCCGTGACGCCGATCACCGCGACTTCGGCGCCGGCGCGCTTCAGCTCGATCGCGAGCGGGATGAAGTCCGAGTCGCCGGTGACGAGGATGAACTGCTCGAACTTCCCCGGGCCGTTCATCAACGCGGTCGCGTCCATCGCGAGCCGCATGTCCGCCGCGTTCTTGTTGCTGCCGCCCGGGAAGCGGAACACCTGAACGGGCTCGATGCCCTGCTCCATCAGGTATCGCGGATACGGCTGCAGGTAGTAGTCCCAGCGCCGCTCGCCCGCGCCCGCGCGACGGTCGCTGAAGTTCGCGTACGCGCGTCGCACCGCGAGCCGCCGGTCGCCGGCGATCGCCTCCGCGAACTTGCACAAGGAGTCGAGGTCGATCGGGAACTCGTACAGCTCGTCGGGGTGCGCCTGCTTGAAGAGGTTCTCGCGACCGATGAAGAAGTTCTCGAGATCGATGAGGAACGCGGCGGCGCCGGCCATTGTGGGTCTCGCGATGAAAGAGTTGGACGAACGATCGAAGGGCGCCGGTCGGATAAGACCGGCGCGCGCACTCTAGCGGATGAAGCGATCGGCGCGGCGCGCGGCCGCGCGCGCTCAGAGACCCGGGCGGATCTGGACGTAGACCGTCGCGCCCGCAACGGCGACTACCTCTCGATCGTCGCCTGCCCCATCCCGACGCGGAAACCGACGTCGAGCTTCTTCGCCGCGCTCTCGAAGTCGTCGGTCTGCCAGAAGCCCTTCTCGCCCTTCACTTGCGGCACCCCGGTCACGACGATCTCGCCGACCTGCTCGTTGCCGCGCAGGCGCACCGCGACGTCCTTCGGCAGTCGCAGGCGCAGTTCGCCGGTGCCGATCTGCACGTGGACCGCGACGGACGCGGCGACCTTCGCGTGCGCGAGGTCGACGTCGAGCGACCCGGTGTTCACCGACGCGGACAACTCCGCGAGCGC
Organism: uncultured Phycisphaeraceae bacterium; assembly: GCA_964580365.1. Classification (GTDB taxonomy): domain Bacteria; phylum Planctomycetota; class B15-G4; order B15-G4; family JADJEK01; genus CAZBOK01. The sequence continues at coordinate 8,861 of CAZOLL010000098.1, read as the reverse complement.
GACGCCCGCGAGGTCGATCTGCGCCGCGCCGGCGCCGATCACGACGTCGATCGTCGCGGGGAGATCGTTCGCGATCCCGACGTGCCACTCGTTGCGCGCACGGCCGAAGCGGAAGCCGGTCTGCTCCGGCTGCGCCAGCTCGATCGATTCGACGTTTCCGTCCTCGATCGTCTCGTGTCGAACGGTCGGCTCGAATGCGTCACGGTTGAACTCGAGCGCGCCGTCGACGAGCGGGTTCGCCCCACCCTTCATCTCGAGCCCGCCGCCGAACATCGAGACGCGCAGTCTCGTGGACTTCGCACCGGCGCCGCGCGGAAGGTGGACCTCGGTCGTGCGCATCGGCGGGTCGTCGAAACCGCAGCCGGCGAGTGCGAGCACGAGCGATGCGACGGGCGCGTGGCGCATGGGGGCGGATCGTACTCACGCGTTCTCCGCGTCCCTATACTCGCGCGGATCATGATCCAGGCAGCCTGCTCGAAGTGCGGCGCGTCGTTCAACGTCGAGGGGAAACCCGCGGGCGCGAGCTTCAAGTGCCCGAAGTGCAAGGCGGGACACATCACGGTTCCCGCGCCGGCGGTCGAGGACTCCGCGCTCGAGGAACTCACCGACGCCGAGGAAGTGCCGGCGGAGGACATCGAGCTGATCGAGGTCGACGAGGCCGCGGCGCCGTCGTCCGCTCCCGTGCCGGCTCCGAAGACGACGCCGCGACCGGCGGGCGGCGCTCGACGCCCCGCGTCCGGAGCGCGGGCTCCGCGCGCGGCGCGCTCCGCGTCCGAAGGCGCGCCTCCGGCGAAGTCGTCGGGCAAGAAGATCGGGATCATCGCCGGCGTCGCGGTCGCGATCGGCGCCGGCGCCTGGTTCGCGACGCGCGGCGGCTCTGAGCCAGCATCGCCGTCGTCGCCGCCCGCGCAGACCGACTCGACCGCGAAGTCTTCGGCGAGCGGAACGAACCCGATCAACGCGGGCGGCGCGAACGACAACGGCGCGCCGGCAACGACCGCCGGCGGCAACGCCGCGACGTCGACGCCCGCGAAGGCGTTGTCCCCGCGTGAGGACATCGCCGCGAAGCGCGCCGCTCTCGCGCCGGCCGACGTCGCCGGCCGCCTCGCGCTCGCCGACGCCGCCCAGAAGGCGAACCTCCGCACCGAGCGGACGCTGCTCCTGCGCGACGTCCTGCTCGTCGATCCGGACAACGAGACCGCTCGCGCGGCGCTCGGCTTCACGAAGTACACGGGTCGCGCGACGCCCTACAAGGGCCGCTGGATGGACAAGGAAGCCACGGCGCTCGCAACGCGCGCGGAGGAGTGGCTCGACGGCACGACGAGCGGCGGCGCTCCGTCCTCGGGCGGCTCGACGCCGAGCGACTCGGGTTCGTCCGGCGCGCCGAGCTCATCCGGCAGCGATGAATTCACGAGCGCCGCGAAGGCGCTGCAGGACTCGATGCAGGGCGACTACCCGAACGGCGAGTTTGACTACCGCTTCGACGACGGCATCATGCCGCGGCCCTACGTCGCCGCCATCCAGCGCGCGTCCGGCACGTCGGTCGACGACCTCGAGAAGGAGTTCGGCAAGGCGTTCGCCGGGCTCTACGCGACGTTCATGGGGCGCTACCGCGACCGCTTTCAGCTCGACGAACTGACCGAGCCGGTCCCCGTCGTGCTCTTCGGCAGCGCCGAGCACCACGACGCGTTCGTGTTGAAGCGCGATCCGAAGTCGACGTACCTCGCGAAGAACGGCATCGGCGGGTACTTCAACCCGACCGACCGCAAGCTGACGCTCTACCGGCAGCCTCACCTGATGGGCGTGCTCTTCCACGAGGGCACGCACCAGCTCGTCCACTTCGCCGTCGGACCGAACTTCCAGTCGCCGTGGTTCCAGGAAGGGATCGCCGAGTTCTTCGGCGGCCACCGGATCCAGCAGGTGCCGGACGCGAACGGCCGCCTCGTCAACCGCTACGAGCTCGGCCAGTTCATCTCGGAGCGGTACGGCTACCTGCAACAGCAGATCCCCTCGAACTCCGCGATGACCGTGAAGGAGCTCGTCAACTTCGGATACCCGCAGTTCAGCGCGGCGCAGCACGACCCGAGCCAGAGCTCCGAGAACTCGCGCAAGACGCTGCTCGTCTACGCCGAGGGTTGGGCGCTCATCATGTTCCTGCACTATGCGGACGGCGGAGCGATGAAGGAGAAGTTCGACCAATACTTCGAGGCGGAGAAGGACGGCGAGTCGAGCGGCGACAAGTTCGGCGAGATCATGGGCCTCGAGTCCGACTCGGACTGGGCCACCTTCGACAAGAAGTTCAAAGACTGGGTGATGAACGAGCTGCCGAAGATGCGGAGCTGAGGCGTGCGTCCCGAGTTCGCGCGTCCGCTTCCTCCCCGGGGGTCCTCCATGCTTCGTGTCCGTGGTGTTCTCATCGCTCTTCTCGCACTCGCCGCTGTCGCGCCGATCGCGCACGCCGAGCCGCCGAAGAAGCCGATTCGCTCCCGCGAGGTGCACGGCTCCGGCGCGCAGATCACGGTCTTCGTGCCGTGGACGTCGCTCGGCCTCGGCCGCGGGATGAACGAGCAGTTCACCGGCAAGCTGTTCTTCTGGCAGCCGTCGGGCCCGGTCTACACGGCTCTCACCGACATCGCGCTGCGCGACACGGAAGGCCGCGAGCTCGCGATCCCCGACAAGATCAACTTCCGCCTCGCGAAGGACGGCGAACCCGCAGGCGGGAAGGAAGACCTCGACTCGGTCCCGCTTCCCGCGGCGCTCCGCTTCCGCCTGGTCGCCGAGAGCGACTTCGCGCTGGTCCCGCTCCGCATGCTGTTCCCGCACGAGATGCCGAGCGCGAAGGGCGGCAAGCCGCGCGAGAAGTCGGCATCGCACGAGTTCTGGCACATCGACGTCACAGAACGGAACCTCGGCGGCGAGCGCGTCTCGATGACCGAGCTCGACAAGCAGTTCACGCGCACCTGCCGCACGTTCCGGCCCTCGGGCTTCCAGATGATCGATTACGTGCAGGCGTGGGAGGACGCGCGCGACAAGACCGTGATGGCGTCGTTCGGCGTCCGCATCCTCGCGCACCCGACGCGCGCACTCGACGACGGGCGCGAGGCGCCGAGCGGCGTGTTCCACATCGCGATGATCAAGGCGTACCAGCTCGACTGGATGAAGGAGACGGTCGTCATCGACTCGACCGAGTGGGACAGCCGCTTCCCGGTCTTCCAGGACCGCCTCGCCGACGCGCTGTTCGACGGCATCGAGCTCGAGGCGATCGGCGACCCGTTCGATTCGCCGTCCGCGCTCGCGCTGCGCACGCTCCGCGTGCTGACCGACGCGTCGTTCTTCCGGCTGACGAGCGAAGCGTCGACCAAGTCACTCGCGGCGATCTCGCCGCATCTGCTCGATCTCCCGCTCGGCTACGACCCGGCCCCGCTCGCCGCGGCGCGCGCGCGCACCGAGGACCCGGTGGCGCGGACGCTGCTCGCCGCCGCGTGCGCGGCCGCGGGTCTCTCCGATCCGTCGCTGATCAACGACGCGCGGCTCGGCCTGCATTCGAAGAACGGCAGGGTGCAGCACGCCGCTTCGCTGCTCGCGCGTGCGCTCGCCGACCCGTCGCTCGTCCCCGACCTCGGCGAAGCGGCCGCGAGCGCGACGGAGCCCGAGCACAGGATCCGCGCGATCCTCGGCCTCGGCACGATCGGCGACCAAGACGCGATCGCGCGGCTGAAGAGCCTCCTGTCCGGTGCGAACGACGAGCGCGTGAAGTGCGCGATCGTCCGCGCGCTCGCCGACGCGGGCGAGGCGACCACCGATTCGAACGCGCGCGCGGGTGCGATCTCTCCCCAGACCGGCCTGTTCGAGCTGATGGAGAAGGACCCGTCCGCCGCCGCCGACGTGCTGAAGCTCTGCGCGCGGTTGTCGTCCGCGTCGCGCGCCGGCGACGAGAAGCCGGTGCTCGAGGTGATCTCGGCCGGCCTCGAGGCCGACCCGACGCGCGGCAAGGAGCGCGCGATCTCCGCCGTGACCACCGAGTGGCGCACGCGGCTCGGCGCGATCGTCCCGAAGCTCGGCAAGTGGCTGAACGACGCGCGGCTCGGCACGGCGGCGCGGCACATCGCACACGGCTCCGGCCGCGCGGTGGTGCCGGCGCTCTTGAAGGAGCTCGAGTCGTCGACCGGCGAGGCGAAGAAGGACGTCGCCCGCCTGCTCGGCGCGACGAAGGACCCGCGCGGCGAGGCGCGGCTGCGCCAGCTCTCGCAGTCGGACAAGGCGGACGAGCAGGCCGCCGGGCGCGAAGGCCTCAACTGGCTGCGGAGGGATGATTGACGCTCGGAGGAAAGATGCCGCCGCGCGTGCGGATCGCGCCGTCCCCCACCGGGGATCCGCACGTCGGCACTGCGTACGTCGCGCTGTTCAATCGCACGTTCGCGAAGAAGCACGGCGGGCAGTTCCTGCTCCGCATCGAGGACACCGACCGCACGCGCTCGACGCGCGAGTCGGAAGACGCGATCTACCGCGCGCTCCGCTGGCTCGGCCTCGACTGGGACGAGGGCCCCGACGTCGGCGGCCCGCACGCGCCCTACCGGCAGAGCGAGCGCAGCGCGATCTACCGCGAGCACGCCGAGCTGTTGATCAGCAACGGCGGCGCCTACCGCTGCTTCTGCACCGCGGAGCGCCTCGCCGAGCTGCGCGCGTTCCAGCAGGCCGCGAAGCAGGCGCCCGGCTACGACGGCAAGTGTCGCAGCGTCCCCGCCGACGAATCCGCGCGCCGCGCCGCCGCCGGCGAAGCGAACGTGATCCGCCTGCGGATCCCGAGCGACGGCGCCACCGAGTTCGACGACGTGCTGCGCGGCAAGATCACGATCGGCAACAAGGAGATCGACGACCAGGTCCTGCTGAAGAGCGACGGCTTCCCCACCTACCACCTCGCGAACGTCGTCGATGACCACTTGATGTGGATCACGCACGTGCTGCGCGCCGAGGAGTGGATCCCGTCGACGCCGAAGCACGTCTTGCTGTATCGCGCGTTCGGCTGGGAGCCGCCGGTGTTCTGCCACCTGCCGCTCCTGCGCAACCAGGACAAGTCGAAGATCAGCAAGCGCAAGAACCCGACGAGCATCGAGTGGTACCGCGACCAGGGTTACCTGCCCGCGGCGCTGCTCAACTTCCTCGGGCTGATGGGCTGGGCGCCGAAGGACGGCAACGAGGTGTTCGACCTCGCGCGCTTCTCTTCTTTGTTCGAGCCGGACCAGATCACGACCACGGGCCCCGTGTTCGACCTGACGAAGCTCGACTGGCTGAACGGCGAGCACATCCGACTGTTGCCCGTCGCCGACCTCACGCGAAGGATCGCCGAGTTCACGAAGCGCGACCCGTCGACGCCGAACCTCGAGGCGATCGTCGCCCTCTGCCAGGAGCGCATCAAGAAGCTCGCGGAGTTCGAGGAGATGGCCGGCTTCTTCTTCGTGAAGGACGTGCCCCTCGAGAAGACCGCGTTCGACGCCGTGAAGAAGCTGACGCCCGCGGATCGCGTCGTCGCGCTCGAGGACGCGCTCGCGAAGCTGAGGGCGGCGACCGCGATCGGCAAGGACCTCGAGCCTTCGATGCGCGACGCCGCCACCGCGAAGGGCTGGAAGATCGGCGACTACTTCATGTGCCTGCGCATCGCGGTGACCGGAAAGACCGCGACGCCGCCCTTGCTCGAGTCGCTCGCGATCCTCGGCAAGGAGGAGAGCGTGCGGCGGGTGGAGCGGGCGCTCGCGATCGCGCGCGGCTGACGACGCGCGTCGAGCGCGAAGCGCTGTTCGTCCTGCACTGGCAATTGACCTGACCGCCGCCGGCTCGGAAGCGCCGTCGCGCCCCTGGCTTCCGAGAGATCTTCCGAGTAGTTTCCCGCGATGGAGTTGGTGGAGATTCTCAAGCGGCCCGAAGGCAAGTCGCTCGAGTTCAAGCGCGACCTGTCGGCCACCGACGGCGTGCTGCGCACGATCGTCGCGTTCGCGAACACGGCCGGCGGCACGCTCTTGATCGGGGTCGAGGACGCGACGCGTCACGTGCGCGGGGTTCGCGAGCCGCTCGACGTGGAGGAGCGCCTCGCGAGCTTGATCAGCGACGGCATCGTGCCCCGTCTCGCGCCGGGGGTCGAGATCCTCCCGTGGCGCCGCACGAACGTCATCGCCGTGGAAGTCCATCCGAGTTCTGGCCGCCCTCATTCGATCGCCCGCGAGGGACCCGAACGCGGCACCTACGTGCGCGTCGGGTCGACCAACCGCCGCGCGGATCGCGAACTGATCGACGAGATGCGCCGGTTCGCACGCGGCGAGACGTTCGACGAGCAGCCGCTCGTGCATCTCGACTCGGAAGCCATCGACTTCCGAGCTGCTTCCGAGTCGTTCGCCGCAGTTCGCAGGATCGCGCGGCGCGATCTCGAAACGCTTCGTCTCGTGACGCTCCACCAGGGCAAGAAGGTGCCGACGATCGGCGGCATACTCTTGTTCGGCATCCCTCGCGAGAGCCAGTTCCCCGACGCGTGGATCCAGGTCGGACGATTCCGCGGCGTCGACAAGGCGCACATCGCGGATCACTCCGAGATCCGCTCGCGGCCGGACCGAGCCGTGGAGGAGGCGATCGCGTTCGTGCAGAAGCACGCCACGCACGGCGCCGAGATCGGCGCCCTCAAGCGCAAGGAACGCTGGAACCTGCCGCCCGCAGCCGTCCGCGAGGCGGTGATCAACGCGGTAGTCCACACCGACTATGCGCAGCGCGGCGCGCCGATCCGCGTGTCGATCTTCGACGACCGCCTCGAAGTCGAGAACCCGGGACTCCTCCCGTTCGGCCTCACCGTCGACGACCTGCGCCGCGGCGTCTCCAAGCTGCGCAATCGAGTGATCGGGCGCGTCTTCCACGAGCTCGGCCTCATCGAGCAATGGGGCAGCGGCATCCAGCGCATGTCCGCCGCCTGCCGTGAGGCCGGCCTCGCGACGCCGGAGCTCGAGGAACTCGGCAACCGCTTCCGCGTGACGTTGCGGACCGCGCGCGGCCCGAAGCCGGCGGCCGATCCAATCGATCGAGAGATCCTCGACGCGCTCCGCGACGGCCAAGGCCGCTCGACCCAGGAGATCGCGACCGCGATCCACCTGACGTCACGCGCCACGCGCACCCGGCTGGCCCGCCTCGTCGATCACGGGCTCGTCCGCGAGATCGGCACGGGCCCGCAGGACCCGCGGCGTCGCTACTTCCGCTCCGTGTGAAGAGGACCTCGACAATGCCCGGCGCACCGAGGGAACCCGAACGACTCGACCTCCGCTCGCACGACGTCGCCGCCGACAAGCGCGCGGAGTTGCTTCGCGTTCCTTTCCGCGTCGTCGTGAAAGCGGAAGACGTGTAGGTCCGTCGCCCCTCATTCCCCCACGGCGAAGAACTCGTCCGGCACGCCGTCGTCGCCGAACTGCTTCACGGTCTCCGCGGGCTTCGGTCGTTCCTTGCCGGTGATCCACTTCTTCGCGCTCGCGGCGAGGCCGTGCTTCGTCAGCCACTCGACGACGTCCTTGCCGTCGCGCCTCGAGCCCGTGCCAGCGCCCTTTGCGAACTCCCTCACCATCTCGGCGAGGCTCGACTTCGCCTTCTTCCTCAGCTCCGCGTCGAGCGCGAACGCGGTGGCGGGCGCGGCCTTGTACGCGAGCGTCTCCACCTCCCCTTCGCGCCATCGCACGTCTGGATCCGTGAACGCGACCGTCTTGTAAACCCCGAGCTTCGACGCCTCTTCGTCCAGCTCCGTCAACCGCTCGACGAACCACGCGCGATCGGCCAACGCCGTCGCCGCGACGAGCCAGATCGAGAAGTACTCGGTAAACCCCTCGACGAACCACGCGCACTTCCCGTCGTCGATGTCGATCCGACCGCCCAGCCAGTCGTGCGTCATCTCGTGCGCGACGAACTGCGTCGTGTACGGAGACGGCTTGTCGCTCAGCATCGCGTCGCTGAAGCCGGCGATGATCGCGCCGTCGACGCGCGTGCCGCCCTCCTTCGGCTCGGCGATGACGATGCGCACGGGATGCAGCGGCGGCGTTCCGAAGATCCGCGTCTGCGCGCGCGAGATCTTGCGCACCCAGTCGAGCACGTTCTCCGCGCATTCGCCGTGGCCGCCGAGCTGCACCACCTCGAGCGGAACCGGCCCATCGTCGTCCGTCGCCACCGAGAGCGGTTCGCCGACGACGACCAGGGTGTTGTCGAAGCCGTCCACCCACTTCGCCTTCTGCGTGCCCTTCGCCGTCTTCGCGAACCCGGACACGATCGTGGCGTCCTGCGGGCCGGTGAGCTCGATCTCGCGCTCGACATCGATCGGTTCGTCGCCCGCGCAGACGTGCATCAGCGTGTTCGCCGTGAAGCCGATCACCGAGGTCGTCGTCCGTCGCGGCAAGAGCCCGTGCGCGCGCCGGAACTCGGAGTTCTGCTCGTGCACGGCGATGCGGTAGGAGACCCAGCAGGAGCCGTCCCAGCGCTTCGGGATCGTCACTCGAAAGCGCCTCGCGTCGTTCGTGTCGCGCGCGATCGGGAACTGCGCGTCGAGGTCGAGCAAGTGCTCGTCCGCAACGGCGGACCACTCGCCCCAGTTCTGGAGCTCGAACGACACGTCGCGCCGGTTGGTGTCGAGGCCGGTCGCCTCGATCATGACCTTCCAGCACGGGTCGTCCGCGCCGGGGTCGCACTCGACCTTGTAGTGCACCTTCGGCTTCGCCGACACAGGCGGCGCGCCCCGCGCGGCGGGCCCAGCGGACGAACCGAGCGCGAGGACGGCGGCGAGTGCTGCGAGCGGGGACATTGGTAGACCTCACACAGGAGACCGTTGCCGGCCTCGTTGTGGAAGATCC
>CAZOLL010000097.1:0-11103 GCA_964580365.1 uncultured Phycisphaeraceae bacterium | reverse complement strand
TCCTGAGGCGCGCGACCATGACCCCGACCAAAGGGAAGGCGAAAGAGAAGTCCGCGAGCGCGTCGAGCGGCGAAGTGAGCTGCTTCGACGGCAAGAAGGGCGGCGTCACGAAGGTGAAGGTCGACGCCACGATCTTCGGCGACAAGGTGCGACCGCGCCTGCTCCGCCAAGCGTTTCTCCACTACGCCGCCGCGCACCGCGCCGGCACCCACGACACGCTCACGCGCGCCGAGGTCAACTTCAACCAGCGCAAGCCGTGGAAGCAGAAGGGCACCGGCCGCGCCCGCTCGGGCGATTCGCACAGCCCGGTCTGGCGCCACGGCGGCATCGCGCACGGTCCGCATCCGCGCAAGTACCTCACGGGCTTCACGCGCGGCATGCGCCGCGAGGCGCTGCGCTCCGCGCTGCTCGGCAAGCTGAACGACGGCGAGCTCTGCCTGATGTCGGGCTTCGCGCTCTCCACGCCGAAGACGAAGGAAGCCGCCGCGCTCCTCAAGTCGCTCGGCGTCGACAAGGCGCGCACGCTGGTCGTCGTCGCCGACCGCACGGCGAACACGATGAAGTCGTTCCGCAACATCGAGAACGTGAGCGTCGTGGTCGCCACCGACCTGAACGCCGAGCACGTGATGCTGAACACGAACGTGGTGATGGATCAGAAGGCGCTCGAGCTGGTGCAGGCGAGACTCTCCAATGCGTGACCCGCACGACATCGTCAAGCGCCCGCTCGTCACCGAGAAGGGCACCCATCTCTCCGAGACCGCGAACGCCTACACGTTCGAGGTCGCGCTCGACGCCAACAAGATCGAGATCAAGAAGGCGATCGAGAAGCTCTTCACGGTCAACGTCGTCGCGGTGAAGACGATGGTCCGCAAGGGCAAGGTGAAGGGCCTGGGTTGGCGCAACTGGCAGCGCCCGAACCTGAAGCGCGCCCTCGTGAAGTTGAAGCCGGGCCAGACGATCGAGTTCATCTGAGACCGTCACGAACGGGACACAGCGATGGGTATCAAGAAGTACAACCCGACTTCGCCCGGCCGCCGGTTCGGCACGGTCATCGAGTTCGATGACCTGTCGAACGTCGCGCCGGAGAAGAGCCTCATCGAGCGCTGGCAGCCGTCCGGCGGTCGCAACAACCACGGTCACACGACCTCGCGCTTCCGCGGCGGCGGACACAAGCGCATGTACCGCCGCATCGACTTCCGTCGCGACAAGGACGGAGTGCCGGCCAAGGTCGCGTCGATCGAGTACGACCCGAACCGCACCTCCCGCATCGCGCTGCTGCACTACGCCGACGGCGAGAAGCGCTACATCCTCGCGCCGCTCGGCCTGCGCGTCGGCGACGCGGTGCAGTCCGGCAAGGGCTCCGAGCCGAAGAACGGCAACTGCCTCTCGCTCGCGGACATCCCGGTCGGCCTCATCGTTCACAACGTCGAGCTCGAGCCGGGCAAGGGCGGTCAGCTCGGCCGCTCCGCCGGCGCGGCGATCCAGCTCTCCGCGAAGGAAGGCGACCACGCGATCCTGATGCTGCCGTCGGGCGAGCTCCGCAAGGTGCACGCGCGCTGCCGCGCGACGGTCGGTCAGATCGGCAACCTCGACCATCAGAACGTCTCGATCGGCAAGGCGGGACGCAATCGCTGGAAGGGCATCCGCCCGCACCAGCGCGGCGTCGCGCAGAACCCGATCGCGCACCCGATGGGCGGCGGTGAAGGTCGTTCGGGCGGCGGTCGTCACCCGTGCTCGCCGACCGGCGTCCTCGCGAAGGGCGGCAAGACCCGTCACAAGAAGAAGCCGAGCACGCGCTTCATCATCCGTCGCCGCAAGAAGGGCAGCCATTCATGAGCCGTAGCCTGAAGAAGGGCCCGTTCGTCGACCACAACGTGCTCGAGCGCGTCGAGGCGATGAACAAGAAGGGCACGCGCGAGCCGGTCAAGACCTGGGCGCGCTCGTGCACCATCATCCCCGAGTTCGTCGGGCACACGTTCATGGTCCACAACGGCCGCGCGCACGTGAAGGTGTTCGCGACCGAGGACATGGTGGGGCACAAGCTCGGCGAGTTCGCGCCGACGCGCGTGTTCCGCGGACACACCAACAAGAAGGAAGCGGCCAAGAAGCTGGGCGCCGACGGCGCGCCGGCCGCCGCGGGTTGATCGGCGTCCGACACCACAGACCCGCACGGATCGCAAAGTAACGGAGCATTCGAGTCGTGACCGAGTTCAGAGCCAGCCATCGCCACGCGCGCATCACCGGGCGCAAGTGCCGCCTGTCCGCGGATCTCATCCGCGGCATGTCGGTGAACCGCGCGATCGAGGTGCTGCAGTTCACGCACCGCCGGTCCGCGCGCCTCGTCGAGAAGGTCCTGAAGTCCGCGCTCGCGAACGCGCAGCAGGACGCGGATGTCGACGTGAACCGCCTCTACGTCAGCACCTCGCGCGTCGACGACGGGCCGCTGCTCGGCGGTCGCCCGCGCTTCCGTCCGGGGCCGCGCGGCCGCGTCATGCCGCTCCGCAAGCGCACCTGCCACATCCACGTCCACCTCACCGAGGCACCGCAGACCGTGCTCGGCCAGAAGCCGCTCGTCACGCGCGTCGAGGCCGAGCCGAAGGCGGAGGTCGCCGCGAAGCCCGCCAAGGCTGCCAAGGCGAAGCCGGCGGCGAAGCCCGCGAAGTCGCCCGGCAAGAAAGGCCAGGACTGATCCCATGGGTCAGAAGACCAACCCGCTCGGTTTCCGCATCGGCATCACCGAGCCATGGCGCTCGCGCTGGTACGCCGGCAAGAAGGACTTCAAGCGCCTCCTCGTCGAGGACCAGAAGATCCGCCGCTTCATCAAGCGCGAGTTCTTCGAGACGATGAAGGACGGCCGGATTCAAGAGGGCAGCCGCAGCCGTACCGCCGCGATCCCGCGCATCGACATCGAGCGCACGCGCGAGGCGGTCACGGTCATCATCTACACCGGTCGCCCCGGCGTGCTGATCGGGCGCAAGGGCGCGAAGGTGGAGGAGCTGCGTGCGGCGCTCGAGAAGCTCTGCGGCACGCGTGTCGAGGTCCGCACCCGCGAGATCGAGAAGCCGGAGCTCTCGGCGCAGCTCGTCGCCGAGTCGGTCGCGGAACAGCTCGAGAAGCGCGCATCGTTCCGCCGCGCGATCAAGAAGACCGCACAGCTCACGATGCAGTCGGGCGCGCGCGGCGTGAAGATCAACGTGTCGGGCCGTCTCGGCGGGGCCGAGATGTCGCGACGCGAGCGCATCGTGTTCGGATCGGTGCCGCTGTCGACGCTGCAGGCCGAGGTCGACTACGGCTTCGACGAGGCGAGCACGACCTACGGCATGATCGGCGTGAAGGTCTGGGTGTACCGCGGGCTGTATCCCGCGAAGCCGCTGCGCGCGGAGACCGCAGCCGTGACGGAGGGCGACAATGCCGTTGATGCCTAAGCGCGTCCTTCACCGGAAGCAGCAGCGCGGCCGCATCCGCGGCAACGCCACGCGCGGCAACCGGGTCGAGTTCGGCGACGTCGGACTTCAGGCGATGGAGGCGGGCTGGATCTCGGGCCGCGTGCTCGAGGCCGGCCGCGTCGCGATCAGCCGCGCCGTGCCGACCGCGAAGGTCTACATCCGCGTCTTCCCGCACAAGCCGATCACGTCCATCCCGCTCGAAACGCGAATGGGCAAGGGCAAGGGCGAGCCGGAGTACTACGCCGCGGTCGTGAAGCCCGGCACCGTGCTGTACGAGATCGGCAGCGTCGCCGAGGGCGACGCGCTGGTCGCGCTCAATCACGCGAACCACAAGCTCCCCATTCGGTGCCGCCTCGTGCGCCGGAGACACTGAGATGGCGACCGCGAAACTCCCCGACATCAAGGAGCTCCGTCAGAAGGAGGACAAGGAGCTCGAGATCGACCTGACGGCCCTGCAGAAGGAGCTGTTCGATCTCCGGTTCAAGGGCTCGAGCGAGAAGCTTCCGAACCCGCACCGCATCCGCGTGATCAAGCGCCAGATCGCGCGCATCAAGACCCTGTCCCGTCAGCGCGAGCTGAAAAAGGCGGCGAGCGCGCCGTCGAGAGGCTGATCGAACATGACCGAGACGGCGAATCAGAGTCGGCGACGGGTCCTGAAGCAGGGGATCGTGGTGTCCGACCGCATGAACAAGACGCGCACGATCCGCATCGACCGGATCGTGAAGCACGAGAAGTACGGCAAGTACCTCCGCAAGAAGTCCGTGGTCTACGCGCACGACGAGAACAACGCGTCGAAGGCGGGCGACCTCGTCGAGATCGAGTTCTGCCGGCCGCTCTCGAAGCAGAAGCGCTGGCGCATGACGCGCGTCGTCAAGGCGGGCGCGGCGGTCGTGGGTGAGATCGTCACCGGTGTCGAGGCGACGCAGCCGGAGTCGGGCGCGCCGAAGGGCGGAGCGACATGATCCAGCAACAGACCGAGCTCGACGTCGCCGACAACACGGGCGCGAAGGTCGTGATGTGCTTCAAGGTGCTCGGCGGCACGAAGCGCCGCTACGCAGGCCTCGGCGACATCTTCGTCGGGTCCGTGAAGAAGGCGCTGCCGGCGGGCGAAGCGAAGAAGGGCCAGGTCGTGCGCGCGGTGGTGGTGCGCACGCGCCGCGCGGTGCGCCGCGACGACGGCTCGTACGTCCGCTTCGATCGCAACGCGTGCGTGCTGCTCGACAAGGAGAACAACCCGATCGGCACCCGCATCTTCGGCCCGGTCGCTCGCGAGCTGCGCGCGAAGAACTTCATGAAGATCATTTCCCTCGCTTCCGAGGTGGTCTGAGCCATGGCCGCGCGTGGACGAAAGCTCATCAAGGCGCGCCGTCGGGCGCTCTACAAGCACACGACGCCGTCGATTCACCGCGACGACAAGGTCCAGGTGATGTGCGGCGACGATCGCGGCAAGACCGGCAAGGTGCTGCGCGTGCTGCCGTCGCGCGAGCGCGTGGTCGTCGAGGGCGTGAACCTCGTGTTCAAGCACGTGCGCCGCAGCCAGCAGAGCCCGCAGGGCGGCCGTCTGCAGCGCGAGGGCGCGATTCACCTGTCGAACGTCCTCTTGTGGTGCGAGAAGTGCGGCCGCGGCCGCCGCATCCGCCACACGATGCACGGCGAGACGAAGCGTCGCGAGTGCGCGACGTGCGACAGCGAGATCAAGTGACGCCCGCGGAGCGGGCTCGCAAAGAACCGAAGCGCAGAGCACAGACATGACGAAAGACGACAAGAACGACTCCGCGGGCAAGCCGGATAAGGCGCAGAAGGCGCCGCGCCCGGAGCACGCCGAGAAGAAGGGCGACAAGAAGAAGGGCGGCGCCCCGGCCGCGGCTCCGGCCGCGAAGGCCGCGCCGCCCGTCGAGACCGAGCCCGCGCCGCCGCCGCGCCTTCTCGAGCGCTACCGCTCCGACGTCGTCGGCAAGCTGAAGCAGCGCTTCTCGATCGACAACGCGCTCGCAGTGCCGCGCCTCGCCAAGGTCGTGCTCAACATGGGCGTCGGCAAGGCGCGCGAGAACAAGGCGTTCCTCGAGGCGGCGGCCGCCGACCTCGCGACGATCGCGGGACAGAAGCCGCGCACGAACGTCGCGAAGAAGTCGGTGTCCGGTTTCAAGCTGCGCGAGGGCATGCCGATCGGCTGCTCGGTCACGCTGCGCGGAAAGCGGATGTACGAGTTCCTTGACCGCCTCATCGCGGTGGCGATCCCCCGCATCAAGGACTTCCGCGGGCTGTCGCGTCGCTCGTTCGACGGGCGCGGCAACTACTCGATGGGCCTCACCGAGCAGACCGTGTTCCCCGAGATCACGGTCGACAAGCTGGTCGGGCTGCAGGGCATGGACATCACGATCTGCACGACCGCGGCGGACGACGCGAAGGCCGAGGCGCTCCTGTCGGAGCTCGGCATGCCGTTCCGCGAGAAGTGATCGAACTCATTCAGGAACAGATCCACCGGATCGAACAGAGGTTTTGAAACGTGGGCAAGACGAGCTGGATGTATCGGGTCAAGCAGAAGCCGAAGTTCAAGGTGCGTGGGTACACGCGCTGCGAGCTTTGCGGCCGCGCGCGCGCCGTGTACCGGAAGTTCGGCCTGTGCCGGTGCTGCTTCCGCAAGCTCGCGCTGAAGGGCGAGATCCCCGGCGTCCGCAAGGCTTCCTGGTGAGGGTGACGCCATGACGATGACCGATCCCATCGCCGACATGCTGACGCGCATCCGCAACGCGATCATCGCGCGACACCGCAAGGTCGATGTCCCCGCCTCGAAGCAGAAGGCCGGCATCGCGCAGGTGCTGAAGACCGAAGGCTACGTCGAGAACTTCGAGGTGGTCGCGGACGGCGTGCAGGGCACGCTCCGCATCCACCTGAAGTACGACGAGGACGGGGTCAGCGCGATCACGTCGATCCAGCGCGAGTCGAAGCCGGGTTGCCGCGTGTACCGCGGCAACGATGCGCTGCCGAAGGTGCGAAACGGCCTCGGCACCGCGATCGTCTCGACTCCGAAGGGCATCCTCTCCGACCGCCAGGCGCGCGCGGAGCGCGTGGGCGGCGAGTTGATCTGCCTCGTCTACTGACGGCGTACCGAGAACAGAACGAAACCGAACGAGGACGACGAACGTGTCGCGCATCGGAAAACAACCCGTGACCCTCCCCGCCGGACTGAAGGCTGCGATGAGCGGCCGTCAGCTCACGGTCGAGAAGGGCGCGCTCAAGCTCACGCAATGGATCGACCCGGCCATCGACGTCTCGATCGCCGACGGCACCATCAAGTTCACTCGCAAGGGCGACGAGCGCCGCGAGCGCGCGCTGCACGGTCTCTACCGCGCTCTCGCGAACAACATGGTGAAGGGGTTGGTCACCGGTTACGAGAAGCGGCTCGAGATCCACGGCGTCGGCTTCGGCGCCAAGGTGCAGGGCAAGACGCTCGAGCTCACGGTCGGTTTCGCCGAGCCGGCGAAGCTTCCGATCCCCGACGGCGTGAAGGTGGAGTGTCCCGACGCGACGAAGCTCGTCATCAAGGGACACGACAAGCACATGGTCGGGCAGTTCGCGGCGGATGTCCGCCGCGTCCGGAAGCCCGAGCCCTACAAGGGCAAGGGCATCCGCTACGCCGACGAAGTCGTCCGTCGCAAGGCCGGCAAGACGGTCGGCGCCGGCGCGGCGGGCGGTTGATCCGGATCCGCGGTTACTGAGACAAGCAGCGAGCAGACATGGTCAACGCACAGAAGATGAAGATGGCGCGGCGGGTCCGGAAGCAGCGGAGCGTGCGCTCCGGCGTCCGCGGCTCGGCCGAGAAGCCGCGGCTCTCGGTCTTCCGCTCCTCCAAGTACATCTACGCACAGGCGATCGACGACGACTCCGGGACGACTATCGCGTCGGCCTCGGAGCTCGAAAAGGACCTGAAGTCGAAGTGCGCGGACGGCACCAAGAGCGACGCGGCGAAAGTCGTGGGCGCGGCGATCGGCGAGCGCCTGAAGGCGAAGGGCGTCCTGCGCGTGGTGTTCGATCGTGGCTGGTACAAGTACCACGGCCGCATCAAGGCGCTCGCGGACGCGGCGCGTGAAGCGGGCTTGAAGTTCTGACGGCGCGAAGCACGGCGAGAGCGAACGAACGAAAGAGAACGGACGGACGATGGCCAACAGACACGAATCCCAGGGCGGCGGCGGCGGCGCGGCAGCGACGCTGTTCGAGGAGACCGTCGTGAAGGTGAACCGCAGCGCGAAGGTCGTGAAGGGCGGTCGGCGCTTCTCGTTCTCGGCGCTCGTCGTGATCGGCAACAAGCTCGGCACGGTCGGCGTCGGCTTCGGCAAGGCGAAGGAAGTCCCGTCCGCCGTGACGAAGGCCGTGAAGAACGCGCGGAAAGACCTCCGCAAGATCCCGATCAACGGCACCACGATCCCGCACGCGGTCACGGGCTACTTCGGCGCGACGCGCGTGAAGTTGATCCCTGCCGCGCCCGGTACCGGCGTCATCGCCGGCGCGGCGGCGCGCGCGGTGCTCGAGCACGCCGGAGTGCAAGACATCCTCACGAAGGCGCTCGGCTCGACCAACCCGGTCAACCTCGTGAAGGCGACGCTCGACGGGCTCGCACAGTTGAAGAACAAGGAAGACGTCGAGCGGATGCGCGGAGTCAGCCTGTCATGAAGCTCGAGCGGGTTCTGTCGGTCTCGAAGTTCAAGAAGCGCAAGCGCATCGGGTTCGGCCTCGGCTCCGGCCACGGCAAGACCGCGTGTCGCGGCCAGAAGGGCCAGGGTTCGCGCTCGGGCGGCATTCACGGCAAGATGGGCCACGAAGGCGGCCAGATGCCGCTGTTCCGCCGTCTGCCGAAGCGCGGCTTCACCAACGCGCCGTTCCGCACCCACTGCGTGACCATCAACGTCGGCACGCTCGGCAAGCTGTTCTCCGCCGGCGCCGAGGTCACGCTCGCGGCGATCCGCGAGAAGGGCCTCGCGAAGGGCTCCGAGCCGCGCCTCAAGGTGCTCGGCGACGGCGACCTCACGGTCGCGCTCACGGTGAAGGCGCACGCGTTCTCCGGCAGCGCGAAGGAGAAGATCGAGAAGGCCGGCGGCAAGATCGAGCTGCTCGAGGCCGCGGCCGCGCCCGCCCGCACGGAGGCCAAGTCCTCGTGAACTCGGGACTCCTCACGGTCTTTCGCATCCCCGAGCTGCGGAAGAAGATCTGGCTGACGATCGGCCTCCTGATCGTCTACCGGCTCGGGTTCCACATCCCGATTCCGGGCGTCGACTACCAGGTCGTGAAGGCCGCGACGCACGAGCAGAACTTCCTGTTCGGCGTGATGAACGCGCTGTCGGGCGCCGCGATCGGCGAGTCGGTCATCTTCTCGCTCGGCGTGATGCCCTACATCTCGTCGTCGATCATCTTCTCGTTGCTGGTCAAGCTCGTCCCGTCGCTCGAAGCCTTGCAGAAAGAAGGCGCGTCGGGCGTGAAGAAGATCAACCAGTACACGCGCTGGTGCACGGTGCCGATCTGCATCGTGCAGTCGATCTTCGTCATCCACGGCCAGATCATCCCGGCCGCGCGCCAGCAGGGCTTCATCGCGTCGAACCTGATCTCCGGCGGGATGACACAGTTCCTCTACGAGATCTCGCTGATCGCCTGCTTCACGACCGGCTGCCTCTTCATCATGTGGCTCGGCGAGAAGATCACCGAGAACGGCGTCGGCAACGGCATCTCGCTGATCATCATGGGCGGCATCGTCGCTCGCGAGCCGGCGCGCTTCCAGGCGCTGACGCAGCAGCTCGAGCCGGCCGAGCGCTGGCAGACGCTCGTCACGCTGATCGCGCTCTACTTCACGATCGTGCTCTGCATCGTCTACGTGACGAAGGGGCAGCGCCGCATCCCGGTGACGCACGCGAAGCACGTGAAGGGTCGGCGCGTGTACGGCCAGCAGAAGAGCTACCTGCCGCTGAAGGTGAACCAGGCCAACGTGATGCCGATCATCTTCGCGTCGGCGCTGTGGATCGTGCCGATGTTCGTCGGCGGTCTGCCCGGCATGGGCTGGTTGAAGAGCGCGGTCGACTACGGCGGGTTCTGGTACATCGTCGGCAACTGCGCGCTGATCTTCTTCTTCTCGTACTTCTGGACCGCGCTGATCTTCCAGCCGAACGAGCTCGCGAACAACCTGAAGGAGTACGGCGGCTTCGTCCCGGGACTGCGCCCGGGCAAGCGCACCGCGGACGAGCTCGAGCGCATCATGGTGCGCATCACGCTCGTCGGCGCGACGTTCCTCTGCTTGATCTGGGCGCTGCCGATCCTCGTGTCGTCGCGCTTCGAGAACATTCCGCCGGCCTTGTCCCAGCTGCTCGGCGGCACCTCGATCCTCATCGTGGTGGGTGTGGCGCTGGATCTGGTGGACAAGCTCAATTCGCATCTCGTGATGCGGAACTACGAGGGCTTCATGAACGCCGGCGGCGGCGCGAGCTGGACTCGCGGCAAGCGCCGGTGACCCGGCCACGTCAGGAGCACGCTCGAGTGGCGAAAGAAGACGCGATCCGTGTGTCGGCTGTGGTGAAGGAAGCTTTGCCGAACGCGGTCTTCCGGCTCGCGCTCGAAAACGGCCACACGGTGATCGCGCACGTCTCCGGAAAGATGCGCATGCACTTCATCCGCATCCTTCCCGGTGACAAGGTCACGGTGGAGCTGTCGCCCTACGACTTGACCAAAGGACGCATCGTCTACCGCGAGTAGCGGCGGGCGAGCACTTCGAAAGAGGACGGACGTGAAGGTTCGGGCATCGGTTCGACGGATGTGTGAGAACTGCAAGGTCGTGCGTCGCAACGGCGTCGTGCGGGTGATCTGCAGCGACGGTCGCCACAAGCAGCGTCAGGGCAAGTGAAGCAGGACCTCGAGAGGTAGAACATGCCGCGTATCGTCGGTGTCGACATCCCCAATGAGAAGCGCACGGTCATCGCGCTGACCTACATCTTCGGCGTCGGCCGTCACACGGCCGAGCGGATGTGCAAGGAGCTGCAGCTCGATCCGAACCTGCGCGCCAAGAACCTCACCGACGAGGAGCTCGCGCGGATCTCGTCCTTCCTCGAGAAGAACGTCCCGCACGAAGGCAACCTGCGCCGCCAGGTGCAGATGAACATCCAGCGCCTGAAGGAGATCGGCTGCTACCGCGGTTCGCGGCATCGCCGTGGTCTCCCGGCGCGCGGTCAGCGCACTCGAACGAATTCGCGCACCCGCAAGGGCCCGCGCAAGACGGTCGCCGGGAAGAAGGCCGTCAAGGTCAAGTGATGCGGACGCGCTGAGCGCGCCCGCCCAGGAGAATCGACTCACAGATGGTCGCAGGCAAGAAAAAGAAGATCCGCAAGGTCCCCGCGAAGGCGATCGCCCACATCAAGGCGACCTTCAACAACACCATCGTCACCATCGTCGATCCGAACGGAGAGGCGCTGTGCTGGTCCTCCGCCGGAAACGTCGGATACAAGGGCTCGCGCAAGAGCACGCCGTTTGCCGCTCAGCGCGCCGCCGAGAAGTGCGGCGAGGCCGCGGTGAAAATGGGGGTGAAGGAGGTCGAGGTCTTCGTGAAGGGCCCGGGCGCGGGTCGCGAGTCGGCGATCCGCGCGCTGCAGCAGGTCGGCCTCCAGGTGCGCGCGATCGAAGA
>CAZOLL010000096.1:5912-11133 GCA_964580365.1 uncultured Phycisphaeraceae bacterium | reverse complement strand
CCTGCTCGTAGAGGGCAACCCGACGCGCCGCATCGAGGACCTCCGCAACGTCGCCGCAGTCTTCCTCGGCGGAGAGATCATCGAGCGCTCTGCGGTCACGCGCCGGCTCGCGGACCGCGCGGAACGCCAGCCGCTCGCGAGCGCCGGAGCGGCGGGCGACGCGTTCGATTTCGACTCCCCCGACGGCGCACTACCGCGCCTGGAAACCGCGACCGACGCGCCGGGGGGCGGCGGCTCCGAGGCCGAGGCCGTGGGCGTCCGCGACTACGGCGACGACAACGCCACGGGCTTCCTGCGTCTGCGCGGAACGATCGTGGTGAAGCCGCCTTCCGGCGGGTTCGCGCTCGTCGCGTTCCCCTGCGCGCCGGAGGCGACTGTCGGTTTGCGTTCGATCCGCTTCCGGGTGCGGTCCGACCGCGCACGGCCGGTTGCCGTGATCGTGCGCACCTCCGACATCCTCGACCAGGATTTCTATCGCGCGCCGGTCGACGCCGGACCGCGTTGGAACGACGTCGACGTGCCGGTCGGACGTCTCGCGCAGGTCGGCTTCGGCCGGCGCGTCGACTTCGACCCGGCGCACGTCACGGCGATCGAGTTGCGGATCGGAGGCGACGGCGGCACTGGCGCGGGGCCGTTCGTGCTCGACGTCGACGACTTCCAACTCCGGAAGTGACGCGGCGCGTCAGCGCGCGACCTGCTCGACGTGCCCGACGATGGTCGCGTCGACGGGGACGAACGACTCGCGCAACGCGAGCGCCGCCTCGCGGCCGCCGATCCAGAACACGAGGTCGCCGGGGCCGGCCTGGACGGCGTCGCAGGCGACGAGCGCGCGTCCGGCGGGCGCGAGCGCCTCGTCGAGCGGCTGCAGGATCATGAGCCGCACTCCTTCGAGCCCCGCGCACTTCGTCGTCGCGACGACGCGCCCGGTAACGCGGCCGAGGTTCAACGCTTCTTCCCGTGCTTGACGTCGCCGGAGGAAGCCGCGCCGCGCGAGTCGCGCGGCCCGGGCGACACGGGCGCCTGGCGCAGGTACACGTCCTTTCCGTCGACGTCCCACGAGTCGAGGATCGCCATGATCACGGCGTCCGCCGGCTTACCTTCGGTGAGCACCGTCTGCCGGGCCGAAGAGCCGGTCGCGAACAGCACGCGGTCGCCGCGTCCGGCGCCCACGGCGTCGATCGCGACCAGGGACTTCCCGGTCGGCTCGTTCCACTCGTCGACTTCGCGCACGACGAGGAACTTCAAGTCCGCGAGCTTGGCGTCCTTCGCCGTCGCCACCACGCTCCCGATCACCTCTCCGATGAGCATTGCCTCCTCCTCAGCGCTCGCGCTTCTCGACGCGCGCGTCGGCCACGAGGCTCTTGTAGTAGTTCTCGCGTGCTTCGGCGCGGAGCGGCTCGCGGATCTCCTCGAACGGCGGAGCCGGGACGTGCTTCACGACGCGGGCGAGATGCACTCCGTCCGGCGTGATGACCGGCCCGACCAGTGCTCCGTCCTGCTGCGAGAACGCCGACTCGAACAGCGCCTCGAGCGTCGGGGTGCCGGCGCGAACGGCGCCGAGGCTCCCGCCGCTCGCGGCGGAGGGGTGCTCGGAGCGCGTGCGCACGGCGTCGGCGAACGCCAACTCGCCGCGCTCGATGCGGCCGCGCAGGGCGATCAGTTCGGCCTGCGCGTCGTCGTAGCCGCGCTTCACGAAGCCGGTGGAGCGCGCGCCTTCGGTACCGGCGCGAAGGAAGATGGTCTCGAGCTCGACGGCGGCTCCGAGCTTCTTGTCGAGCTCGGCGCGATGCGCCTCGAGGTACTTCCTCAACTCGGGGTCGGTGTAGCGGCGGTCCGCGAGACGCTCGAGCAAGAGCATCGCTCGGAAGCGACGGCTCGCCTTCAGCCGCTCGACGCTCCGGCCGGACTTGCGCAGCACGTCGTCGAGTCCGGCCTCTTCGAAGCCCGGTTTCTTGCGCAGCCGCGCCTCGCGTTCTGCAATCGCTCGGTCGAGATCGGCCTCGTCGATCTTGATGCCGCGGCGCGCGGAAGTCTCTTCCAGCACGACGACGCCGATCAGTTGGTCGAGAAGCTGCTGGTCGCGGCGCCCGCGCCGCGCGAGATCGACGAGGTAGCGGCGACCGAGATCCTCCGCGGTGATCGGGGTGCCTTCGACGCGCGCGACGAGAGCCGGGTCGTCGACGCTCTCGATCGCGGCCTTCGCGAGGCGGTCCTGCAGCCAAAGCGTCTGCTTCTCCGGCGGGACGGGGTCGTCGTCGTCGATGTCGAAATCCTGCCGCGCCATCCGCTCGAGCAGCACGAGTCGCTGCAGTTCGTGGCGGAACTCTGCGTCGGTGATCTCGCGAGCCGCAAGCGTCGCCGCGATGCCGTCGGAGCCGTTCGAGTGGCGACGCGCCTCGTCGTCGAATCGCTTCCACGCGGCGTCCACGTCGGAGTCGGACGCGACGACGTTGCGCCGCGCGGCTTCGAGTTCGATCACGCGGTCCTGCTCCATGAGCGCGAGCAGTTCCGCGGCGGGCGGCTCGTGCAGCGTTTCGGTGCCGACGAAGGACGCGAATTCGGCCTCCGTGATGTCGCGAGCGTCGACGCGCGCGACCACGTTTTCGGGAAGTTGCGCGGATCGCGCCGATTCCGCCACAGCCGCGGCGGAGATGGCCGCGAAGAGAATTGAGGAACGGAGCGCGGCTCGCATCGGCTTCGTGGTCCGACGGGTGGGGAGGGGAACGGCGTGCGCCAGTCTGCCGATCGCCGGCAGAGGATCACAGTCCTTGAGCGCATTCCGCCGCGTCGCCGCCGGATCGATCGATCGCACACCTCGTGCGACCGCCGAGGGTTGCGGAGCCTCGCATCACCGGTCGACGAGCCGGACCCGGGGATTCTCGAAGCGCCGGTCGAAGAGAGGAGCCGTGAAGCACGGTCCTCCGCCGAACGGGCACGGCGAGGGGGCAAGGGCCGGCGAGAATCGTTCTCGCCGGTCCTCTTTTCTTGTCGCGATCGTTTTGTCTCGGCACGCCCGCGAAGCTTGAGACAGAGTTCGAGCCGGCGGCGCGGCGCGTGATCGCCGCAACTCGAGGAGCAGTCGAACCCGCGGCGGCGGGTCCTCGAGATCGGGTCATGACGGCTGAACAACCGGTGGTCGATCGGCCGATGAAGGAAGGCATGGAAACCCATCGAACCCATGAACGGCGCAATGCCCGGCACTGGTTGCCTGCGCTGATTCCCGCGGGCGCCGCGCTCCTGCTCCTCGTCTCCAGCTTCTTCTCCGGTGGCGGCGAACCCGCCGCGACGAACGTCGTCACGAAGAAGGAGAAGCGCGACTGGACCGCGGAGCGCGACGCCGAGCGGCAGCGACTCGACGAGTGGCGGGCGCGGAACCAGGTCTCCCTGCTCGACGACACCAAGGAGCGCGAGCGGAAGGACTTCAACCGCACGATGACCGCGCTCGGGCTGACGCCGGTGGAGGTCATCGACGCATCCGACTCGAGCCGCCCGCCGGTGGTGGCCGTCGACTCGGCCCAGCAGATGAAGGACCTGAAGCAACTCCTGAAGGACGGCGGGCACTACTCGGGACCGCTGCCGGACGGCTTCTTCGACGAAACGCCCGCGTCGGCTCCGGCCGGCGACGCGCAGCACGGAGACCGCCGATGAACTCTTCGCACCTCGTCCGCCGCCGCGAGCGCGGCCTCACGCTGGTCGAGATCGCGGTCGCCACGATCGTCCTCGCCGCGACCGCGATGGGCGTCTCCGCGAGCATGATGAGCGGAATCGCCGCGAACCGCCTGTACCGCGAGAACACGCTCGTGATGGCGCGTGCGCAGCACTACCTCGAGACGTTCAACAACCTGCAGATCGGGCAGACCGCCGACGCGGTGGCGTCGGACTCGCAGATCGCGCTGGTGTTCTCGGGCGACCCGGACATCGGGTCGAACCCTCCGACGCTGGCCTCCCTGACCCAGAAGATCGACGGCTTCACCGGCGACGTCTACGAGTTCACGCCGCCGAACCTCGGCTTCGCTGGGACCTTCCTCGTCACGGTTTCGAACAACGTCGAGCCGACGCTGCTGTTCCCGCTCGCGGTTGATTCCGACCAGGACGGCGTCCCCGACGAGGGCGACGCCCCGATGACGGTCGGCAGTTCGATCGAGCAGTACGCGGGACAGGGCTGCTTCGAGAACACCACCAGCGACGACAGTCGCGAGCTCTACATGATCGAGGTGTCGTGGAGACCCTCGGTGCCGGCGAACGCAACGCCGCGGCTCCTGCTGCGCGGCTACCGGTGCCAGGACTACTGACATGTCGACCCGAATCGAACCGTGCGTTGCCCATCCAGGAGAAGCGCCGATGACGAAGTCGAATCGCACGCGCGACCGTGAGCGGGGGACGGCCCTCGCGATGGTCGTCGTTTTCACCCTTCTCGCCGTGGCGAGCGCGCTCTTGTTCCTCGAGCGCTCGCACGTCGAGCTGTCCGACTCGAGGCTCAAGGCTGCGGGCGTGCGGAACCTCTTCAAGGTGAACGCCGCCCTGCAGCGCGCGCACTCGGTCATCAACGAGGCGACGTATTCGTCGGAGTCGGCGGCGATCAACGAGAACGCGGCCCTCGTCCAGCCGGAGTCCTACGGCGGCGACGACTTCATCTCGAACACGAACCGCTCGGTGCGCGTTCGCACCGTGAAGCCGGGCGATCTCTTCGACGACGACGGCAACGAGCTCACTCCGGCGGGCGGCTACCAGGCGCTTCCGTCGTCGTGGTATGTGCTCGAGGCGCGAATGTTCGAGCCGATGTTCACGCGGCCCGACGGCGTGCAGACGGGCGTCCTCAAGGTGGTGCGGCAGTACGTGCGCGACGGGACTCCCCTCTCGAACAACTTCGTCGCGGTGATCGAGGACGATCTCGGTCTCGGCGGATCCGCGGTGAACCCGGGCAAGCCGGCCGAGGGCGAGATCCAGACGAACAAGCACCTGTACATCATGACGCCGAACCCGTACTACGCGAACCGCCTCTTGGCCGTGGAAGGCGTCAGCTACACCGCCGGCGCGAGCGAGTCGGGCACGGTCTACCTGCACCCGGACAACAACTTCGCCGCTCAGCCGCTCTACCTGCCGCTGCCCAGCTCGCTGACGTCGAACGCGTCCGATCCGGACGACACGCTGAAGGCCCATGCGCTCGGCACGTCGCCCACGACGATCTCCTCGGCGGGGACCTGGATTTCCGCGCCGCCGC
>CAZOLL010000096.1:0-5902 GCA_964580365.1 uncultured Phycisphaeraceae bacterium | reverse complement strand
CTCGAACCCGACCTACACCGTCACGATGGGCGGCGTCGCCGACATCAGCGGCATCGCCGCCTCGGGCGACGGCAACCCGACGGTGAAGATCAACACGGCGTCGAGCGGTGAGTGCCGCGGCATCTGCGTCGACGGCAACATCGACACCATCGTCACGATGAATGCGAACGGCACCATGACGCTGCGCCTCACGAAGGCCGGCGACAGCACGAAGTGGGTGCAGATCGCGAACCTGCCGGTGCCCAACAACGGCGTGCTCTTCTTCGACACGCACACGGCGAACACGGCGTCCGGCGGCGGCGCGACCCGCCGCACCAAGCTCTCCGGCAGCCTCAAGACCCGCACCACGATGGGCACCACGGGCAACGTCGACGTGACCGCAAGCGTCAAGTACGTCGACTCGGACGGCGACCCGGCGACCAAGTTCGTCTACACGAGCGCGCTCTCCGGCGTCGACGAGGCGGACTACGGCACCCTGGCGCAGATCCCCGACTCGACCATCCTGAGCTCGACGGTCGCCTGCACCTACATGGCGAACAAGCGGCCGCCGGGAGTCGACGCGGAAACCGGCGACGGCTTCTATGACGGCGACGCCGTTCTCGGCGTGGTGGCGTCGCAGGACATCATCCTGACCTCGACCATCCCGCAGAACGGCGAGATCGCGGGCGCCTACCTGTCGCTGCAGAAGCGCCTCACGCTCGAGGGCCTCACCTACAACTCGAGCGGTTCGCTGACCTCCGTGAGCAGTTCGAACCCGTTCTACGTGAACAACGGCGGCCGCTCGTCGATCCGCCGCTTCGGCTCCCTCGTGTCCGATCGTCGTCCCTGCACGACGGTCGTGACTTCTTCCGGCGCGTTCTACTACGGGTTCAAGCGCGGCTTCTCGCTGTTCGACGAGGACATGAAGCAGAAGCCGCCGCCGTTCTTCCCCAAGGACAAGAAGCCCCAGTACCTCGGCTGGTCGCTGAAGGACCTCGGCGTCCGGGCGATGAACTGACCGGGTCCGCGAACCCTCGAAAGGAACGGCGATGAACTGTTCGACGCAACGCAAGCGACAGCGCGGGCTGTCGCTCGTCGAGGTCGCGATCTCGGCGAGCCTCCTGTCGGCTCTCTTCTACATGTGCCTCTCGGGGTACATCTCGAGCGTGCGCGGATCGGCGTCCGGAGACGCGCAGCTCGACGCGATGGTGAACAACGCGAAGGCGCTCACCGTCATGAACATGGAGCTGCAGGAGGCGTCGGTCCGGGAGGAGACGGTCGAGATCTACCCGATCGACGAAGAGACGGGCGTGATCGTGCAGACGCCCGTCGACCCCGGCTCGATCCCGGCCCCGGACACCGTGTACCCGTCCGACGCCACGGTGGGCGACGGCTCGTTCGCGCTGCGATTCATGACGGTCGGCGCGTTCACGACGGTCGGCGACTCGGTGACGGTCGAGGAGGACGGTCCGTTCCTGTACCGGCTCGGAACCGGCGCGGACACGGACTTCCCGCGCGACCAGTTGATCCGCGTCGACGAGAGCGGCGCGGACCCTCCGCGCGTCCTCTGCCGTGGCGTCGACCAGGTCATCTTCCAGCGCGACTCGCGAGGCGGAGCGATCCTGATCACGCTGATGACGACCGGGCGCAATCGCGTGAACGGGACGACGATCGAGACCCGGCAGGTGCTCACGATCACGCCCAAGAACGACTTCGCGGCCAACCTCGCGAACTTCGACATGAACGGCCAGGAGTTCTGAGGCGCGGTTAGTGTGTCGGCCGTGAGCATTGCGGCCGACGGCAAAGACGACGAGGACATCCGGCTCCCCGGCGGCATTCGCGTGCCGCGCGGGGAGCTTCATTTCGAGTTCTCGCGCGGAGGCGGGCCGGGCGGGCAGAACGTCAACAAGGTCAACACGAAGGTGACGCTGCGCTTCGACGTGCGGCGTTCGCCGTCGCTCACGGAGCGCGCGCGGGAGATCCTCGTCGATCGCCTCGCGAGCCGCCTGACCACCGACGGCGTGCTCGTGCTGATGAGCTCCGAGCATCGCGAGCAGGCCCGCAACAAGGTTGCCGCCATCGCACGATTTCGGAACCTGCTCGCGACCGCGCTCACCCCGCAGCGCGCGCGCCACGCGACGCGCCCGACGCGCGGCTCGATCGAGCGGAAGATCGCCGCGCGCAAGCGGCGCAGCGACGTGAAGCGCCTGCGGCGTCCGCCGGGCGCGGAGGACTGAAGCGGCTCAGAGGCGGTCGCGTTTGATCGCGCTGCGGTCGTACTCGTCGGCGACTTTCGCCAGGAGGTCGACGGCGCCTCCGTTCAGCACTTCGACCGCGACGTCCATCGCGTGCTTCACGCCCGTGTCGACTTCCTTCAGCGCCGCGGCGTCGAGGTCGGCGCGGAGGGCGGTTTCGCGGCGCACGCCGATGACGTAGGCGGCGGCGGCGCGCACGCCGGAGACCTCCGCCGCGAGCGCCTTCTTCACGAGCGCGGCGACCGCTTTGGGATCCTCGAGCTTGGCGCCGGCGACGACCGCCGCGATCCGCATGCGCGGCTCCTTCGCCTTCTCGGCCTGATCGAGCACGAGCGCGATCGTGCTCTTGCCGGTCGGGTCCACCGCGGCGATCGCGCGGATCAGTTCGGCGCGCACGTCCTGTTCCTTCTCCGCCTTCCACTGCTTCTGCAGCGCGCCGAGCGCCTTCGGCACGGCGAGCTGCTCGAGCGCGACGATCGCCTCCGCGCGCACCATCGGCCGCGGGTCGTCGACCCACGGTGCGACCATCTCCCAGTAGGGGGTCGGAGAGAGGCGCCCGATGTTGTGCAGCATCGCGACCATGAACTCTTCGCGCCCGGAGGCGCGGCCGCCGAGCAGTCCACCGACGTATTCGACCGCGCGCTTGTCGTCGCTCTGCATCAGCCGGCCGACTTCCTCGCGGTGCTCCCACGGACGGCCGCCTTTTTGGATCGTCGCGAGCAGTTCCTCGACCTCGGCCTTCGTCGGGGCCGACTTCGGGATCTCGGTCGGGTCGGCGACGCCGTTCGTCACGAGGCGGCGCGGCGCGCGCGCGGAGCCGGAGAGCGTCCACTCGAACTTCGGGTCGAGCGCCTTGATCGCGGCGAACAGGCACCACTCGAGCTCGCCTCGCGTGACGCTGTAGTTCACCGAGAGCAGCACCTTGCCGTTCGCGTCGAGCAGGAGGTGAGCAGGTGCGACCACCTCGCCGCTGCCGTCGGCCTTCAGCCACTTGGAGCGGACCTCGTGCTCGACCGCGCGGTGTTCGGCGCACGTCACGGCCCCGGCGCGCGGGCACTTGCCGGCACCCGAGTCGTGCTCCGCGACGGAGGCGAACAGGCACGCGCACTCGGACGCGAGCTTCACGATGCGGTCGTCCTGGTAGTGCACGCGCACGAGCTCGTCGTTGGCGCGCTCGTGGTCCATGTTGACTGCGACGAAGATCGGGCGGTTCTTCGCTTTCGCTTCTGCGACCGCGGCGTCGACCGACGGGAGCCACGGGATCCCGCCCGCGGCGCCCGCGGTCAGGGAGGCGAGGGAGACAAGGGCGAGCGAGAGGGATGCGAGCACGCGGAGGCTCCGACCCGATGGCGGCGGGGCCCCGATGCTACGAGAACGCTCGATCGACCGGGAGCGCGGTCAGCCGCCGGCGGCGGCGGTGGGGACCAGCGCCTCGGAGGTCTTCTCCGTGCCGGTGGACGCGAAATGGAAGCGCCCGCGACGCACGTTGATGAACACACCCGAGTTCGCGGCGAAGCGGCCCTCGAGCAGCATCTCGGCCAACGGGTTCTCGATCTGCGACTTGATGATCCGGCGCAGCTCGCGCGCGCCGTACTCCGGGCTGTACCCGAGGTGCGCCACGTGCTGGTCGACTTTCGGCGAAAACGTCAGCTCGACGCCCGACGCGCGCAGGTACCCCGCCACCTCGTTCAGCTGCAGGCGTGCGATCCGGCGGCAGTCGAGCTCGGTGAGCGAGTTGAACATGATGACGTCGTCGAGGCGGTTCAGGAACTCCGGCGCGAACGTGTCCTTCATCGAGCGCTGGATCGCGTCCGTCGCCTCGTCGCGTGTCAGGATCGTCTTCTTCGCGCCGCCGAAGCCGCAGCGGTTCTTCAGGTCCTCGATCTCGTGCACGCCGATGTTCGAGGTGAGCAGGACGAGCGCACTGTCGAACTTGACGGTGTTGCCCTTGCCGTCCGTGAGCGTGCCCTCGTCCATCAACTGCAGCAGCAGGTTGTGGATCTTGTTGTGCGCCTTCTCGATCTCGTCGAACAGGACCACGCACTGCTTCTTGGTCTTCACCGCCTCGGTGAGGTAGCCGCCTTCGTTGTGGCCGATGTACCCCGGCGGGGCGCCGATCAGCTTCGCGTACTCGTGCGGCAGCGCGAACTCCGAGCAGTCGACGCGCACGAGGTGCGACGTGCTGCCGAAGAGGTGCGCGGCGAGGACCTTCGCGAGCTCCGTCTTGCCCGTGCCCGTCGAGCCGACGAGCAGGTACACGCCGATCGGCTTCTTCGGGTCGCGCAGTCCGACCGCGGCCTTCTTCACCGCCTTCGACACCGCCGCGACCGCTTCGTTCTGTCCGACGACGCGCGACATCAGTTCGCGCTCGATGCCGCTCGCCTTCGCCTGCAGGCGCGACCGCAGCCGCTCGCCCTCGTCCTCCTGCACCTTGCCGTCCGCCGACAGCGGCAGGCTGACCTGATGGATCTCGAGGTGCGGATTCACCTCGACGCAGATCTGGTAGAGGACGTCTTCGAGAGCTTCGGGCTTGTAGATGCGGTTGAACTTCGCGAAGAGCGGCTTCACCGTCTCCTGGTAGTCGAGCACGCAGCTCTGCACGACCAGCTTCTGGTACGCGCGTCGGTTGTTGATCTGAGCCGCGCCGGGGATCTGCGAGACCTCGTCGTCCGCGAACACGCGGACCTTGATGAACTCGTCGATCACCTCGCAGTACTTCAGGACGACTTGGACGTCGGGTCGAGCCGGCATGAGTGGTCCCATCCATCGGGGGCGTGGGGGTGCGACGCTCCGATCTGGACCCTTGGATCGGTCGCGCGCAGAGAAACGCTTGAGGCCATCGCGGATTTCGTGGCGCGCTCCCGCGCTTGATTCCCCGCGCGAAGCGTCGGTATCCTCCGCGCTTTCCTCGCTTGGCGCGCGTCACATCGCGCGATTCGCCTCTGGATGGCGTCGAGTTCGCGCCCGATTCGCACCGGACTCGCACCCGAATCGCACCGGAATCGCGCACGAGCTGCGACTGGAACCGCTGATGCAGCCTCCGCTCTCCTCGGATGACGTTCGCTTCCTCGCGGTACTCGTCCAGAAGGGGCATCTCACGAAGGAGAACGCGGAGAAGCTGCTCGCGGCCGCGTCGCGGGCGCCCGGCGCGTCGCTCGACGATCTGATGGTGCGCGCCGGCCTCTACCCGCGTGACCGCGTCGACTTCCTTCGCGCCACCGGAGGGGAGGACGTCCCGCAGATCCCCGGTTACCAGTACACGTCGCGCGTCGGCTTCGGCGGCACCGCGGTCGTGTTCAAGGGGAAGGAGACCGCGAGCGGTCGCGAGGTCGCGTTGAAGGTGATGCACAAGGAGCTGCTCGGCGACCAGGTGCAGCGCCGCCGTTTCGTCCGCGAGGCGAAGCTGCTCATGCAGCTCGAGCACAACAACATCGTGCGCGGCCTCCGCGTCGGTCACGTCACCGACAAGGACGGTCTCGAGCGCCTCGTGTTCATCATGGAGTGGGTGCCCGGCGAGTCGCTCCTCCTGCTCCTGCGCAAGGGCATGCAGTTCCCCGAGGACGCGTCGCTCTACATCGTGCTGCAGGCGTGCCGCGCGCTGCAGTACCTGCACGGCAAGGGCATCCTGCACCGCGACGTGAAGCCGGACAACGTGCTGCTCACGCGCG
>CAZOLL010000095.1:0-11350 GCA_964580365.1 uncultured Phycisphaeraceae bacterium | reverse complement strand
AAGGGTGACACGCAGGACGAGAACGACGCGGAATCCGAGCTCGCGGAGGAGGCGGACGGCGAGCGCAGCCGCGGCGCGCGAAACGAGTTCCAGAAACGCTTCCACGAGTACGTCGAGAAGATGAAGGAGCACGGGTACCCGGCCGGCGACCACTCGGCCGTGTACGCAAACGTCTACGCGCCCGCGTACCGGCTCGTGTACCTGCAGTACGTGACCGATCGCGACTACGGCGGACGTCGGGCGCCGGACATCGACGAGTACAACGGCCTGAACCCGGACCCGTGGGCGCGCGACGTGCGCCGCTCCGCGTCGCAACCCGCGTCCGCGCCCGCGACGGACGGCGACTTCGCGCCTGCGGACGCGCCGCCGCATGACGAAGGCGGAGAGAGCGACGCCGGCGGCGGCTGAGCCGGCGCGTCAGCGCTCCTTGGTCCGCGTCCGCGCCCGCGCCGCCTTCGCCCACTCCGGCAGCTTTCCCGCCGCGTCCAGCGCGTCGAGCTGCGCCGGCGTCAGCGTGCCGATCGCCCAATCGGCGTGGCGCGGATCGCGGAAGATCGAGTCCTTCTCCGGCCACATCCCGGCTTCGAAGACGCGCAGGAGCGACTGCCGCCCCCACTCCACGTCGCCGCGCTCCCGTTCGACGATGCGCCGCACGAACCGCACGGCCTCGGCGGCGAGCACGCGGCGGTCGCCGGCTGCCATTCCCGGATCGTCCCTGATCGACGCCGCGAACACGCGCTCCGCCTGCTGCGGAGTCAGGTTTGTCGCGCTCTCGATCGCGTGCCCACGCAGCATGGCGGTCGGCGCCGACACGGCGAACGACACCAACGCTTCGGCGGCCGACGGGGACGTCGCCGCGGCGCGCGACAGCGCGTCGCACGCCGCCGTCGCGGCAACGGTGCCGGGCGACCACGGCGCGCCGCAGTCCCCGGGATCCGCAAGGAGGCTGGCCGCCTCGTCCGGAGCGCGCTCGAACGCTGCGGTCCACGGCTGCACCAGATCGACCGGGATCAGGTCGGATGTCGTCCGTTCGGCGAGCGCGCGGTCGAGCCGAAGGGCGAGCTTCGAGAGCAACGCGAGTGCCTGGTCTGACGGCATGCGCGACTGCACGACGTCCGCGATCTCGCGTGTCGACTTGGCGATGTCGATCCGCCGACGCCTCTCCAGCTCGCGACGAAGCTCTTGGTCCGCCGCCGACAATGGCCCGGCCTTCGCACGCTCGGCGAGCCGTTCGAGTTCGGCGCTCGCCGGATGCCGCAGCGCACCGCTCGCGAGCTCCTCGACATGCCCTTCGAACGCGTGTGCCAAGTCCGGCCACGGCCAGTGGTCTGCGCGCCAGCGCCAGACGGCGATCAGATCGCTCGGGCGGTCGATCCTCATCGCGACGCGGTTCTGGCCGAGGAGCTCGAGGCGGATCCGCCGCCGCAATTCTTCGAGGTAGCCCGGAAGGTACGCCCCGTCGCCGGGATAGGGGTCGGGCTCGCCGCGCTCGGCCGCGCTCTGCCGTTCGCGTTCGATGCGATCCGCGTGCGACGACACGAACTCGAGGTGCTCCTCGGTGAAGCCGACGCGCCGTGCGAGGTCCGGCTCGCCTTCGAACGCGAGCGGGTGCTCGGAGCGCACGCCGTCCCGGTCGAGCGCGACGGTCGCGTCAATCGGCGGCTCGAGCGCGCGCAGCACCGCCGCCGCAACGAGCGGATGATCGAGACCCGCCGCGACGAGGTCGGTGATCAGCACCTCGCGCTCGCCGGCGCGCTGCTTCTGCCAGAGCGACGGCTCGTGCAGCGCGGCGAACACGACGTACGGAATGCAGCGCAGCACGGGATGCGCACTGGAGAGCGTCGGATCGACCTCGGTCGCGCGCGCCGGGATCGCGAGCTTCGGCAACGGCTCCTTGGCCTCGCCGGTGTCGCCGGAGTCGCGCAGCCGGAGGACGAGCGCAACGAGCTCGCCGCGATCGATCGGATCTCCCGCGGCGACGAGCTTCATCAACGAGCGGTGCGCCACCGCATACAGCCGCGAGCGCAGCAGGTCGCGCAGGCTCGGCGCCGCCTGCGGGTCGTTCTGTTGGCGCTCGATGACGCGCTTCGAAAACTTCTCGCCGAGAGCGACCATCAGCTCCGCGACGGCCGGTGACACGCGGGCGACGTCGTCAGGGCTTGGCGCGTGCGTGGCTTCGAGCATCGTGATGCCATGCTCCGAGAAGCGCTCCTTTTCGAACGCAACGTCCTCGAGCACCTCGAGCAGCGATTCCGGCGCGGCGTGCGCTCGCGGCGCCGCCGCGTCGGTGCGCGCCGGCGGCGCATCCTGCACCGGAAGGAAACAAAGCAGTCCGAAGATGAACGAAGGCATGGACATCCTCCAGAGCCGCCGGGGCGCACGGCCCCGGCGGCTCGAGTCTCGTGAATCGTTGCGGTGGTGCTTCACGCGCGATCAGGGCTCCGGCGGATGACCGTCGCAGAGGCCGGTCACGACCCAGTCGTCGTGCTGCGTCGGCGTGGTCGTGTAGTCGCACACGGCCGCTCCGCTTGCGGCGTGGCAACCGCTGTAGGTCTTCACCCAACCATCCACGGACTCGCGGTCGACGAGGTTGTCGCCGGGGATGAGCGTGTGCGTCGTCGGAATAAACGTGATGGACAATGCGCAAGAGGTGCTGACCGTCGTCGGGTTCCACTTGAGCCCGACGGGGCCCCACGGCGTCGGCACGCCGAGCAGGAAGCCCCCGGACGTGACGCTGCACGTGGTCGCGCCCGACTGCGTGGTGCTCCCGGGCACGAGCACCACGTCGTAGCAGTCCTCGGCCGAGGCCTTGCCCGGCACAACGACGAGAGCGAGCAGCGCCGAGCACAAGGCGGCGGTGCGAATGAACGAACGCATGGATCCCTCCAGCGCCCGCGCGAGACGAACGCGCGCGAGCTCGAATCGAAGCGGTTCGCGACGCCCGGCGACGCGCCGGACGCATCGACGGAAGAACGCTTCGATCGCTCGCGGGTTACACCCGCATTCCCGTTTTTCCCGCGCGCGCGTGCCGCGACGATATTCCGAAGTCGTCGATCAGCCGTCCTTCTTCCCGCCCGGCGGGACGTTGCCGCCCGGCGGCCGGTTCGGCATCGGGAAGTTCGGCGGCAGCCGCTTCCGCATCTCCTCGGACATGTCCTTCGGCAAGCCGTCCGGGCCCGTCGGCGCGACCTTCGGCCGCTCGAGCTTCGGCACGTCCATCGTGAAGTTGCGGACGATCGAGTAGTTGGTGACTTCGCCGGCGTTGAGTCGGCCGATGGGGACGCGCTTCGGTCCGTACTCCGCGACGATCGCGAAGCGGCCGACGTCGCCGGCCGGCAGCTCGATCTTGTAGGTGCCGTCCGGGCGAGTGCGCGTGTACGGCTCGTCCTCCAGCAGCACGCCGGGCGCGGCGAGCAGTCGGATGCGCGCGGCGGCGACCGGCGACTGGTCGGCGGGGCGTGTCACGAGGCCCGAGAGGACGATCTGACGCTCGACTTCGAAGCGCAGCTCGATCTGGTTCTGGCCGACGGGGATGTTCAGTCGTTGGCGCACCGGGAAGCAGTCCTTCGCCTCGATCAGGATCTCCGCGGTGTCGAGCGGCGACGACGTGAGCGCCATCTCGAACCGGCCGTTCGCGTCGATCGACTCGCTGGTCCCGAAGTCGCCCTCGTCCTTGAGCGGGGCGTTGAACGGGTAGACGCTGACCTCGCCGCCGGGGATCGGCAGGCCGCTCGCCTTGTCGACGACGACGCCGAGCAGGCGCGGCGCCGGCTGCAGCGCGATGCGGCCGAGGTCGATCACGCCGTTTCGGTCCGGCTGCGGCACCGGCGCCACGGCGACCGCGGCGAAGTCGTCCGACGTGACCAGCACGAACATCCCGTCGAAGGGGATCGCATCGACCTCCACCTCGAACGAGCCGTCCTCCTCGGTGACGTCGTCGGTGCCGTCGTCCTCGAAGTTCGGGTCGGGCGACGCCGCGAACACCTGCGCGTCGGCCACCGGCTGGCCGTCCGCCGCCGAGGTGACGACGCCCTTGAGCGTGAACGCCTCCCACAACTGGAAGTCGACGCGCAGCTCGTTCTGCCCGTCGGGGATCGAGAGGCCGGACTTGATCTGCGGGCTGTGGCCGGACGACTCGACGATGACGTCGAACTTGTCGCGCGGAAGGTCGGTGACGTCCTCGATCTTGTAGTTGCCGGATGCGTCGGTCTCGTCGCTGTCCCAGTCGTCCTCGAACATCTCGGACACCGAGCGCACCTCGATCTCCGCGTCCTCGACCGCCGCGCCGTCCTTCATCGAGATCACGCGGCCGACGATCGCGAACGCGGCCGGCAGCTCGAAGTCGGCGGTGAGATCGCGCGTCTCCTTGTCGACCTTCACGTCGGCCATCACCTTCGCGGAGAAGCCCTCCGCCTTGGCGCGGATCGCGACGACCGGCGGGATGCCCTCTTCGATGGCCAGGCGGTACGTGCCGTCCTCCTCCGTCATCGCGCTGTCGATGCCGTCGCCGTTCGGGTACAGCACCTCGACCTCGGCGTCGGCAACCGGCTGCTTCGTCGCGGCGGACGTCACCTTGCCGATGACGGTGAGCACGCCGGACGGGTCGAACACGCTCGGCTTCACGGTGTCGCGCGTGGTCTGGATCGCTTCGCCGACGTTGCCGGTGGTCGGGACCTTCGGCAGCTTGTCCGGCGGCGTGGGCTTCAGGCCTTTCTCCGGGCCAAAACCGCTCCCGTCCGTCTTGCCGACCTCCGGGCGGGTCTCCGGCTCGGAAGAACTGCTGTCCGAGAAGGTCCAAATGGCGGCGCCGATGGCGGCCGCGACGACGACGAGCACCGGAACGAGCAACTTGCCTTGCATGAGCACTCCTCGAGGGTCCGCGCCGCATCGACGTCCGCGGCGGGAACATCAAGCCTTCGAATCTAGCCGGGACCGACGGCCTTCCGGAACTCCGCCTCGTCCATGATCCGCACGCCGAGCTCCTTCGCCTTCTCGAGCTTCGAACCGGCGGCGTCTCCGGCGACGAGGATGTCGAGCTTCTTCGACACGCCCGAGACGATCCGACCGCCGAGACGTTTGACGAGCGCCTCCGCTTCCGCGCGCGGCCGACTTTCGAGCGTGCCCGTGAAGAGAACCGACTTTCCCGCGAACGGCGAATCGGAGGGCGCGGCGACGCGCGGCTCGGCGCGCGCGGGGACGATGCCCTGCGCATGGAGGTCGTCGAGCACAGCGGCGTGCGCCGGGTCGGCGAACCACTCGACGACGTTCGCGGAGACCTCCGGGCCGATGCCCTTCACGTGCTCGAGGTCGTCGGCCGTCGCAGCGCGCAGCTGCGCGAGCGTTCCGAAGTGCTCCGCGAGCAGCTCGGCGACCGTCTCGCCGACGTGGAGGATGCCGAGACCGAAGAGGAACCGCGCGAGCGGCGGATTCCGCGCGGCGGCGAGCCCGGAGAGGATGTTGTCCGCGGTCTTCTCCCCCATCCGCTCGAGCGGGAGGAGCTGGTCCTTCGAGAGGCGCCACAAGTCGGCGATCGAGCGCACGAGCCCGGTCTCGACGAGCTGCTCGACGAGCTTCGGACCGAAGCCGTCGATCGCGAGCGCGCCGCGCGAGACGAAGTGCTCGAGCGCGCCGGTGAGCTGAGCGGGGCAATGGCGGTTCGGGCAGCGCACGGCGACCTCGTCCTCGGACTTCACGACCGCGGTGGCGCAAACCGGACAGTTCTCCGGCATCTTGAACGGCGGCGGGTCGCCCGCGCGCTTCTCCTTCACCACCGACACGACCTGCGGGATCACGTCGCCGGCGCGCTGCACGAACACCGTGTCGCCGGGGCGCACGTCGAGCCGCGCGATCTGCTCCTGGTTGTGCAGGCCGGCGCGCGACACCGTGACTCCGCCGATGCCGACCGGCTCGAGCACCGCGACCGGAGTCAGCACTCCGGTGCGTCCGACCGAGACGAGGATGTCGATCACGCGCGTCGTCGCTTCGAGCGCGGGGAACTTCGCCGCAAGCGCCCAGCGCGGCGAGCGCGACCGCGTGCCGAGCCGCCGGCGCAACTCGAAGTCGTCGACCTTCAGCACCATCCCGTCGATTTCGACGGGCAGTCGGTCGCGCCGCTTCTGCAGCTCGCGGTAGTGCTCGATCATCGCGTCGAGGTCGCCGTGCGTCGCGAGGTCGCCGTGCGTCGCGAACCCCCACGACGCGAGCACGTCGAGCAGCTCGCGCTGCGACTTCGCCGCGAGCGCGTCCTGCGGTTCGACCGCGGCCGTCGCGTACGCGATCATGCGCAGCGGCCGGTCCTTCGACAGCCCGGGGTCGAGCTGCTTCAGCGTGCCGGAGGTGAGGTTGCGGGGGTTCGCGAACGGATCCTCGCCGGCCGCGCGCAGTTTCTCGTTCAAGCGCGCGAAGTCGTCCTTCGTCATCACGCACTCGCCGCGCACCTCGATGCGCCGCGGCGGGCTCGACGTCTTGAGCGAAAGCGGCACCGAGCCGATCGTGCGCACGTTGTGCGTGACGTCCTCGCCGACCCAACCGTCGCCGCGCGTGGACGCTTGGACGAACGCACCGTCGACGTAGACCAGCTCGATCGAGACGCCGTCGATCTTCGGCTCCGCGACGAATCCGCTCTCGATCCGTTCGACGCCCAGGTAGTTCGCGAGCTGCAAGGCCCACGCGCGGATGCCCTCCTCGTCGAACGCGTTCTCGAGGGAGAGCATCGGCTCCGTGTGCTTCACCTTCGCGATGCCTTCGACCGGCGCGCCGACGCGCTGCGTCGGCGAGTCCTTGGTGACGAGCGCGGGCCACTCGCGCTCGAGATCCGAGAGCTCGCGGAACAGTCGGTCCCATTCGGCGTCGGAGATACTCGGCCGCGACAGCACGTAGTACCGGCGATTCGCTTCGTCGATTCGCTCGCGCAGCTCGCTGACGCGCGCGCGCACATGCTCGGGGATCGAGTCGGTCATCGCGTCCCGTTGTAGCGGATTCAGCGCCCGTCACCCGACGAGCATCGCGTCCCCATAGGAGAAGAAGCGGTATCCGGCGGCGACGGCCGCGCGGTAGGCGCCGAGCACGCGCGCCGTGCCGGCGAACGTCGCCACCAGGACGAGCAGCGTGCTCTTCGGCAGGTGGAAGTTGGTGACGAGCGCGTCGACGACGCGGAACTCGAACGGCGGACGGATGAAGAGACGCGTCTCGCCGGCGCCGGCGCGGACCACGTGGTCTGTGCGATCGGCGTTCGCGAGCGCCGCGCTCTCGAGCGTGCGCACGACCGTGGTGCCGACCGCGACGACGCGCCGGCGCTCGCGCTTCGTCGCGGCGATCGCGTCCGCGGTCCGCTCCGGCACGCGGTAGCGCTCGACGTGCATCGCGTGCTCCGCGAGCCGCTCGACGCGCACCGGCTCGAACGTGCCGCGCCCCACTTCGAGCGTGACGCGCTCGACGCGCACGTCGCGCGCAGCGAGCCGCTCGAGGACCGCCTTCGTGAAGTGAAGCCCGGCCGTCGGCGCGGCGATCGCCGCCGGTGGACCGGCGTGCTGCGAGAAGATCGTCTGGTATCGCTCGAGATCGTCGTCGTCGCGCGCGTCCTTGCCTGCGTCTCGCGCAATGTACGGCGGCAGCGGCATGCGACCGGAGTCGAGCAACGCGCGCGCGGTCTCGATCGAATCCGCAACCAGGCGCCACTCGCCGCCGGCAACGTGCTCGGCAAGCGCGAGCGTCCCGCCCCCCGGCGCGACGAGCGACTCGCCCACCTTCAACCGGCCGCGCCCTTCGAGCAGCGCGCGGACCTCCTTGCCGTTCGGCGCTTCGAGCAGGAGTCCGCGCACGCGGCCGCCGGTCGCCCGCGCGAGGTCGATGCGCGCCGCGAGGACGCGCACGTCGTTCACGATCAGCAAGTCCCCGGGGCGCAGCAGCGCGGCCAGCTCGTCGAACCGATGGTGCTCGACGCTCGATTCGATCGGCGCGTCACGGCGCAGTCGAAGGAGCCGCGCGCCGTCCCGCGCGGCGCTCGGAACCTGGGCGATCCGGTCCTCCGGCAGGTCGAAGTCGAACGTGGAGAGCAGATCTTCGGGCAGCACCGCGCGGTTCGTTCCGTTGACTTGATTTCAAGCTCTCGGTAGAAAACCGAATTCCTTTTTCCGCGCCAGTTTGAAAAGGTAGGGCACCCCTCGGGGCGGCAGGCGGATGGCGGATTGGCAGCTCTTGGTCCTGTTCGTGTACTACGGCACGCTCCTCGTGCTGAGCGTGTACGGCTTGCACCGCTACTGCCTCGTCTTCCTCTACTACCGGCACAAGAACCGCGGCGCGCTGCCGGCCCAGCGCTTCTCGGACGTGCCGAAGGTCGCGGTGCAGCTCCCGATCTTCAACGAGTCGACCGTCGTCGAGCGCCTCGTCGACGCGGTGTGCGCCATCGACTGGCCGAAGGACCGCCTCGAGATCCAGGTGCTCGATGACTCGACGGACGAGACCGTCGAGATCGCGAAGAACAAGGTCGAGCAGATGGCGGCGCTCGGGCACGCGATCCGCCACGTGCGCCGCGGCGACCGCGTCGGCTTCAAGGCGGGCGCGCTGTCGCACGGCCTGCACGAGACCGACGCGCAGTTCATCGCCATCTTCGACGCCGACTTCGTGCCGCGCCCCGACATCCTGCGCCGCACGGTCGACTACTTCACCGACCCGAAGATCGGCATGGTGCAGGTGCGCTGGGGCCATCTGAACCGCCGCTTCTCGCTGCTCACGCGCCTGCAGTCGATCCTGCTCGACGGCCACTTCGTCATCGAGCACACGGCGCGCAACCGCTCCGGCCGCTTCTTCAACTTCAACGGCACCGCCGGCGTTTGGCGCCGTGCGACCATCGAAGCCGCCGGCGGCTGGCAGCACGACACGCTCACGGAAGACCTCGACCTCAGCTACCGAGCGCAGCTGAAGGGCTGGCGCTTCGTGTTCCTCCCCGAAGTCGTCTCGCCCGGCGAGCTGCCCGTCGAGATGAACGCGTTCAAGTCGCAGCAGCACCGCTGGGCGAAGGGCTCGATCCAGACCTGCCGCAAGCTCCTGCCGGCAATCTGGCGGAGCGACGTGCCTTTCAAGGCGAAGGTCGAGGCGACGTTCCACCTCACCAACAACTTCGCCTACCTGCTGATGATCCTGCTCGCCGTGTTGATGCTGCCCGCGCTGATGGCGCGCATCTACGACCACAGCGAAGTGCGCGGGCACGTGTTCGACGCGTCGCTGTTCCTCGGCGCGACCGCCAGCATGCTCTCCTTCTATGCGGCGTCGCAGCGCGAGGCGTACGGCGACTGGCTGTCGACCTTCAAGCTGTTCCCCGCGCTGATCGCGCTCGGCATCGGCCTCTCGGTGAACAACGCGAAGGCGGTCATCGAGGCGATGTTCGGCCACGAGACCGCGTTCGTGCGCACGCCGAAGTACGCAGTGAACGATCGCAAGGACCGCCGGCTGTTCCGCTACGTCGGCAGCAAGCAGGGCCTGCCGGTGCTCGAGCTGTGCCTCGCGGCCTACTTCCTCGCGACGATGTCGATCGCGCTCTGGCACCAGCTCTGGGTGACGTCGTTCTTCCTCGGGCTGTTCACCGCCGGCTACGCGTGGGTCGGGCTCGCCTCGATCCTCCCGCCGCGCCGTCGCCCCGATCCGATCGAGCCGGGCCGGCCGGGCGGCGCGGGTCTCGTCCCCGCGGCGTGACGCTCAGGCCGGACCGGCCGGTCCGCCCGCTCCGCTCGTCGCGCCGCCGCCCGTCGCCCAGCGCGGTGGCCGCTTCTCGAGAAAGCTCGCCACGCCTTCGCGGCTCTCGTCCGACTCGCGCGCGCGCGCCGTGACTTCGACCGCCGCGGAGACCGCACGGTCGACGTCGAGGCCGGGGATCATCTCGAGCAGCTCCTTGGCCGTGCGCACCGCCATCGGCGCGTTCTTCGCCACCTCTGCGGCGATCTCGCGGCAGCGCGCGAGGAGCTTCGCGTCGGGCACGACCTCGGTGGCAAGTCCGACGCGGGCAGCTTCCTCCGCCGAGACGACGCGCCCCGAGAGCACGAGGTCGCGCAGCCGCTTCTCCGGGAGCATCCAGCTGAGGTAGACGGACGTGATCGCGGGCACGAAGCCGAGGCGCAGCTCGGTGAAGCCGAGCTCGGCGCCAGGGCCGGCGAGCGTGAAGTCGCAGAGAGCGGCGAGCCCGCAACCAGAGCCGAGCGCCGGGCCGTTCACCGCGGCGATCGTCACCTTCTCGAACGAGCGCAGCCGGCGGAAAAGGCGCGCGAGCGCGGCGGATTCGGCGACCGACTCCTCGTGAGAAGGGTTCGGGCGGCGCGCGAAGTCCTGAAGGTCGAGCCCGGAGCAGAACGCGCCGTCGGCCCCGGTGATGATCACCGCGCGGATCTTCTCGTCGTCGAGGGCGCGGTCGAGCGCCGTGTGGAGCGCGTTGATGACCGCGTCGTCGATCGCGTTGCGGACTTCGGGACGGGTGATCGTGATGAGGGCGGACGGCGGCTCGGCGGAGTACGTCACGACTTCGGGACGTTGCGGAGGCGTCGGCTCGGCGACGAGCTCGGGCGCGGGCGTCGACTTCTTCGGCTTGCGGGGCATCGAGGGGCAGAGGGTACAGATTCTTGGAGGGCGGGACGCGAAGAGCGTGGGGCGCGCGTCCGCGGGCACGAGGGGGTCTTGGACGCCTGGTCCTCGCTCGGTGCCCGGGAGCAAGGTGCTTGCGATTGCAAGTGCCTCGCTGCGGATGTCGTCCAAGACCCCCTCGTGCCCGCGGACTGTGGGACGGCACCCCCCACACACTTTGGGGGTGGAACTGAGATGCGGTGCGGATTGCCTTGCGCCGCTGCGCGGCGAGCGAATCCGGTCCGGATTGGATGTGCGAGAGGGGACATCTCGCGCGAGGGGGGGGCGCATGCGTGACTAGACTCGCGCGCGTGCGAACGATTCGAGTGATGCGGGCGGTTGAAGCGGGAACGGTGGAGTTCTCGCCCGGCGTGCTCGGAGAGGCGGCGGCAGTCGTCGATGCGATTGCGGCGATCGACTCGGGGTCGTGCGACGCGCGCGACGTCGGCGGCGTGCGGCTCG
This sequence comes from uncultured Phycisphaeraceae bacterium, assembly GCA_964580365.1. Classification (GTDB taxonomy): domain Bacteria; phylum Planctomycetota; class B15-G4; order B15-G4; family JADJEK01; genus CAZBOK01. Next base: position 280 of record CAZOLL010000095.1, on the reverse strand, counting down.
TCGCGTTCGATGCGGAGCCGGGGGCGGGGGCGATCGTGACGGGAGTGGGTTTCCGGCCGATCGTCGGCGATGCGGCGGATGCGGCGGTTCGTGCTGCGCGGGACGCGTTCGGGAATGCGGCGCGGGCGCCGGAGTTCGTCGCGAAGGTCTTGTGGCTCGGGTCGGTCGATCCGGCGGAGATCGTCGTGGAGGTGTTCGGGGCTCACGGCGCGGCCGTTGTCGCGGAGCGGCGGGACGAACCGGGCGCGTTGCTTTGGGAACTCGCGGGTGCGAACGGCGC
>CAZOLL010000094.1:0-11419 GCA_964580365.1 uncultured Phycisphaeraceae bacterium | reverse complement strand
GACGGCTTCGACGATCTCGCCGTCGCCGACCATGGCAACTTCGGCGCCGAGATCTTCCAGGGCGAGGTCACCGTGATCCGCGTCTCCGCGAGCGGTCTCACTCCGGTGAAGAGCCGCCGATTCCGCGCCGGCGAGAACCGCGTTGCGGGCGTCTCGGTCGGCACCGGAAACTTCGGCGCCGAGTTGCTGGCCGGCGATCTGACGGGCGACGGGCGCGACGAGCTGTTGATCTGGTCGGCCGACGGATCGAACGGCGACGTCGACGCGCGCGGAGCGGTGACGGTCCTTTTCGGCGCGAAGAAAGGCCTTGCCGGGAAGAAGAGTCGCTACTACACGGCGCTCGACTTCGGCGAGGACGGAACCAACTTCGACCTCTTCACCGACGTGGCCCGCGGGCTCGCGATCGGCGACTTCGGCGACGGCAAGACCCGGCTGCTCGTCAGTAACGAGGGGCACGAAACCGGGCGCGGCCGCGCCAGCCTGGTGCCGATGCAGGCCGGGAAGAAGAGACTCGATCTCGCCGGAATGGGGTTCCTCACGCAGGACACCGTGGACCCTGGACAGGCCCAAGAGAACGGCGACCGATTCAGCGCGTCGTTCGCGACCGGCGACTTCGACGACGACGGCTTCCTCGACCTCGCGATCGGCTCGTGGGGCGAGTCCTTCCCCGGAAAGGTCGCGGCGGGACTCGTACAGGTCGTGCCGGGCAGCGCGGCCGGACTCGCGAGCTCCGGCGTCACGTTCATCCAAGGCGCGACCGGCGTTCCCGGGCCGAGCCAGGACGACGCGTGGTTCGGCTACGTGCTCTCCACCGGCGACTTCGACGGCGACGGCATCGACGACCTCGCGGTGAGCGCGCCGTTCTGGGACCAGTCGATGGTCAGCGGCTGCGGCGCGGTGGTGCAACTGCTCGGATCGCCGACCGGCCTCGGCAGCGGCACGTTGATCACCGAGCCGAGCGGACTGGCCGCGTTCGCGCAGTTCGGACGGGAGATGTCACAATGAGTCCGACCCGACTCGCGCCCGTCCTCTCGACGCTCGTCCTCGCGCTCGCCGTCTCCGCGCGCGCGTCGGACTTCAACGGTGACGGCTACGACGACCTCGCGATCGCCTCGCGCGGCATCGCCGGCATGACCGCGCCCGGCCGCGTGCACGTCCTGTTCGGCGGAGCCGGCGGAATCGACACGACCGACACGGTGAAGTTGTCGCCGTCCCAGTTCGGCATCGCCGACAACTTCGCCGACTTCGGCGTGGGGCTCGCCGGCGGCGACTTCGACGGCGACGGTTTCGACGACCTCGCGGTCGGGGCGCCGAATACGAGCGTGTCCGGACATGCGGGCGCCGGCGTGGTGGTCGTCGTGCGCGGCGGCCCGTTCGGCTTCGACATCGCCAACGCGAAGACGTTCAGCCAGGACACGCCCGGAATCGACGAGGCGGCCGAGGATCCGGTCGTCGCCCTGAGCGGGCCGATCGACTATCCGGAGTGGTTCGGCTCGACGCTCGCGGCCGGCGACTTGAACGGCGACGGCCGCGACGACCTCGCGATCGGCGTCAGCGAGAACCTGCCCGGTTCGATCGCCGCCGGCGGGTTCCACGTGCTGATGGGCTCGAAGAAGGGACTCACCGCCAAGAAGAGCCGCTTCTTCACGCAGGACTCGAAGAACGTCCCGGGTGACGCCGAGCCGTTCGACCGCTTCGCGTCGACGATCGTCGCGGGGGACGTGAACGGGGACGGAAGGGACGATCTCTGCATCGGCGCTTTCGGTGAAGCGAACGAGGCGTCCGAGCCATTCGGCCGCGCGTGGATCTTCTTCGGTGCTTCGAGCGGGATCGACGCGAAGCGCTGCCGGGAGTTCGGGCCGGCCGACCTCGGCGAGGACGGCGATCTTGCGTCGACGAACACCGGCGTCGGTCGGAGCTTCGCGGTCGGCAACTGCGACGGCGCCGGCCGACCCGAGCTGGTCGTCGGACTCTCCGGGCACGCGATGGGCGCCGGTGCGATCTCTTCCATCACCGCCCGCAAGAAGACGCTCGACCTCGCCACGACGCGTGCGAGGACGCAGAACAACCTCGGCTTCGAGAGCTCGGAGGAGGGCGACTATTTCGGCTGGGCGTTGGCTTGCGCGGACTTCGACGGCGACGGCTACGACGACGTCGCGGCGTCCGCACTCGGAGAGGACCTCTCGGGGCTCTTCGACACCGGCATCACGATGGTCGTGTCGGGCGGACCCGAGGGACTGCACGAGTACGCCGCCCCGATCATCCCCGGCACCAACGGAATCCCCGGCTCCATCCAGCAATCCGCACAGGCCGGGCAGTTGCTCGCGACCGGAGACTTCGACGCAGACGGATTCGCCGATCTCGTGATCGCCGCGCCGCCCTACCTCGTCAATCAGCTCGCATTCGGCGGCACCGACTATCCGGGCGCCGGCGTCGTCCTCGTGCTGCGCGGCTCGCCGATCGGGCTGATCGGGGCCGGCGCACGCTTCTTCTCCGAGCCCGGCGGAGCGACGCAGTACAACCTGTTCGGACTCGCGATCTCGAACTGATCGCTCCTCGGTGCGCGTGGACGATCAGCGCTCCCCGGAGTCCGGCGCGCTGGCCGCAGCTTCGACCGCACGCGCTTCTTCGGGCCGCCCGTGGCGATCGAGGTACTTCACGAGGTTCTCGCGGCACAACAGGAGTCGCGGGTCGCCGGGCTGGAACACCTTCTCGGCGGCCGCGAGTGACCGGCGGAGCACGGGCTCGACGTCCGCGTCCTTGTCCTGCGCGTCGAGCTCGTGCGCGAGGTCGTTCAGCAGGACCACGATCAGGATGTGCTTCTCGCCGAACACCTGCTCGGCGATCGCGAGCGACTCGCGAGTCAGAGTTTCGGCTTCCGCCATGCGCTCCTGCGCTTCGCGCACCATCGACATCGCGTGCGTCACGTGCAGCGTCATCGCCTGGCGCGGGCCGAGCACTCGCCGCGCGGCGGCGAGCGCCTTCGACACCAGCGCGTCCGCCGCATCGACGTCGCCGGAGGCGAGCTTCAACTCTCCGAGGTTGTACGCGGCGACGATGGAGTCTTGACGGTCGTCGCCGAAGACGCGATGCAGGCGCGGGATCACCTCCTCGAAGATCCGCATGGACTCTGCGTCGTCCTGGCCGCGGCGCGACACCGCGAAGTTCACGAGGGTCGAGAGCAGATCGGGGTCGTCGGGGCCGAGGAGCTTGCGCTTCACGTCGATCGCGCGGCGCATGAGTTCTTCCGGCTCGTTCTCGACGTTGCATCGCGCGAGCGCCACCGCGATGCGTTCGCGCTCCGTCTGGCTGTCGATGTCCTCCTCGTCCGGCACCAGCCCGAGCGCGCGCCGGCACAGGGCGATGCCTTCCGCGGTCGCGCCGCGCAACCCGAGCGTCGAGGCGAGGCTGATCTGCGCATCGATGGTCTTCGGGTGGTCTTTGCCGTGCACCCGTTCTCGCACCGCGACCAGTTCTCGGAGCAAGGCCTCGGACTCGGCGAGCTTCCCGGTCAGTCGCAGCGAGGTCGCGTGCAGCTCCATCGCGGACAGGGTCTCCGGATCGCCGGTGCCGAGCTCGTCGCGCCGCACCTGATCCGCGCGCACGAGATGCGGCTCCGCGTTCGTCGGAAGACCGAGGCCGAGGTACGCCTGCCCGATCGCGAGTCGGATCGCCGCTTCCACCACCGGCTCCTCCGCGAACCGGCCGTTCGCGACGTCGGTGTCGAGGCGCAGAGCTGCGGAGTCGAGGACCTCGCGCATGGTGACGTCCTTGCCGCGGCCGGGCCGGTCGGACGGCATCACCGCGGGCAGGATGCTGTTGTTGAAGAAGTCGTTGATCGCGTGGGCGACGCGCGTCTGTCGGCGCGCTTCGAGGTAGCCGAGCGTCGTCGCCACCGCGCCGCCGACCAGTGCGAGCAGCACCGCGATCGTCGCGATGGTCGCCGCGCGGTTCCTGCGCACGAGCTTCGACAGCCGGTACCACGTGGAAGGCGGCGCGGCGACGATCGGTTGGTCGTTCAAGAGGCGATCGACGTCGTCGGCGAGCGCGGCAGCGCTCGCGTAGCGCTCGTCCTTGTCCTTCGCGAGGCAACGCAGCACGATCCAGTCGAGCTCGCGCGGCGTGTCGGCCGCTCGCTCCGCGAGTGAGCTCGGCCGTGGTGGATCGCGCTCGAGTACCGAGCTCCGGAATTCGTCGATGGGCGTGCTGTCCGGGTCAAACGGCAGCGCGCCGGTCAGCACCTGAAAGAGCACGACGCCGAGCGCGTACACGTCGCTGCGCGTGTCGACGTCCGTTGCGCCGCGCATCTGCTCCGGGCTCATGTACGCGGGCGTGCCGATCGCCTGGTGCTCGCGCGTCAGGTTGGTGTGGTCGATGAGGTCGCCGGCGATCGCCTTCGCGATTCCGAAGTCGATCACTTTCGCGACCGGCGCGCCGTCAACGTCGGCGACCAGGATGTTCGAAGGCTTGAGGTCGCGGTGGATGATCCCCTTCTGGTGCGCGTGGTGCACCGCGAGGCAGATCGAACGGAACAGCTGCAGGCGCTGCTCGACGTTCGGCGAGCGCTCGACGCAGTACTGCGTGATCGGCACGCCGAGCACGCGCTCCATCACGAAGTACGGACGGCCGGACGCGGTCGTGCCCGCGTCGAGCACCTTCGCGATGTTCGCGTGGTCCATGCGCGCCAGCGCCTGGCGCTCCTGCTCGAAGCGCGCGATCACGCGCTCGGTGTCCATGCCGAGCTTCAGCACCTTCACCGCGACGGTCCGCTGGACCGGTCGCTCCTGCTCGGCGAGCCAGACCGCCCCGAAGCCGCCTTCGCCGAGCCGCGACACGAGCCGGTAGTTTCCGACCACGGCGCCCGGGACGAGCTCGTTCGCCGCCGCCGCCGGTTCCGCCGGAGTTTCATGGTGCGCCGCGAGCAAGCCTTCCACGCGCCGGCGGACCGCGATGTCGGCGCCGCACGCGCTCACGACGAACGCCGCGCGCTCCGCGGCCGGAAGCTCCAGTGCATCGAGGAACACTTCCTTCGCGCGGGATTCGAGCGACCACATCCGCGGCATGGTACCGGTGCAACAGAAACGGGCGCGGCGTCCGAAGACCCGCGCCCGTTTGCTTCCGACTCACCACTCGACGCAGGCGGTCGGGCGCCCGCGCCGGACTTCCCACGTTCCCCTTTCCGCGCTCCCCGTTTCGCTCAAGGCTGGGCGATCGAGATCTCGATCCCGTTCGTCGTCTGGAAGCCGCCGCCGCCCTTCGCCACGAGGAACTGGAGCCCGATGGCGCCGGTGGTGCAGGGCACGCCGGCGGGGATCGGCAGCGGGATCGTCAGCGGAGCGGGACCGCACGGGAACGGACCGAGCGTGACGATCGCGGGGATCGCGTAGACCGGGCACACGCCGAGGAAGCCGGGCGGGCACGCAGGACCGCCCGCGATCAACAGCGTGATGCCGGGCGCGGCGCCGGTCATCGTCACCGAGAATCCGGGGCCGGCGGTCGTCGCCTGACCGGCCGTCGTCATCACCGGCGGGACCAGCATCGGGTCGCACGAGGCGCCGAAGGGAACGCCGGCCGCGTCGAACGTGAGGCCGTTCGTGCCGGCGGGCGGACCGGGGAACGGGAAGCACGGGGCCGGCGCGTAGATCGTCGGCGCCGCGGGGGCGCCGCCGAACATGATGTGCGCGACCATCACGCCGTCGGTGACGAAGAGCGTTCCGCAGGTCGACGTGTCGACCGCGATGCCGACCTGCAGCGGCGCAAGGCACGGCGCAGGGAACACGCCGAACGGGCCGAGCGGGCCGCCGATCACCACGTTCACGACGAGGCCGGCGACCGTCGAGACGAACAGGGTGCCCGACATCGGGTCGTAGTCGATGTCCGTCGCGGCGCCGGCGGCCGGCATCGGCAGCGGGAACGGCGGGACCACGAAGACGAACGGCATGCACGGCGCGCCGGGGATCGCCACGGCCGCCGCCATGATCCCGTCGGTGACCCACAACACCGGGCCGGCGGCCATCGCGCCGTAGCCGAGGCCGGTGATCGGCGGACCGGCGAGGATCGGCGCGGGCTTCGACGAGATCACCGCGCCGGCGCGCGTCAGGTTCGTGATCATCACGCCGTCGGTGACCCACAGGGTGTCGGTCGCACGCGCGAGCGCGATGTCGCCGATCACCGGACCGGGGACGGGGCCCGCGGTCGGACAGGCGAAGAAGACCGGCGCGTACGGCACCACGCCGAGGACCGGGCCGGCAGGGAAGGCGCACGGGCCGGCGGGCCCGCCGTTGAAACGACCCATCGTCGCGGTCGGGCCGTTCGACGCCCACAACGACTGCGCGGACGCGAAGGACGGAAGCGCGAGCAGCGCGAGCGCGGCCCCCGCGGCACCGGAGAGAAGGGAAGCGAAGCGGTTCAAGGTGACCTCCGTGTTCATCGATTCGGGGCGGGACGTTCGTTCGCGTTTCCCAAATGCGAGCCGCGTGCCGCTCGAGCGGTCGCCGCGCGCGACGCGGCGCACCGCGTCCAACTCGTGACACGACAACGCACCCCGGCCGTGCGGGCGGTCCGAGCGCGTCGGGCGCACGGCGCGGACGCTGCGGAACGCTGCCGCGAGTCGCGGCGGGCCGCATCGTTTCGCGGCAGGTCACGCGCGCCGCGCGCCCGCGCTACCCTGTGCGGCTCCCGTCGCGGACGCCCGATGGCTGCACCGGAAGAACTCGACTCACGCAGCGAAGCGCTGCAGGCGCTCGTCGCCGACTGCCTCGAGCGCATGGAGCGCGACGGGTCCGCGGCGCTCGACGCGTTCTGCGCCGAGCACGCCGGCCAGGCCGGCGCCATCCGCCAGCGCGTCGAGATGCTGCAGGCGATGGGCCTCGTCGGTTCCGGGACCGAGCGACCCGACGACGACGCGTTTCCCGAGCGGCTCGGCGACTTCCGCCTCCTGCGTCGCCTCGGCGGCGGCGGGATGGGTGTCGTCTACCTCGCGACGCAGGAGTCGCTCGGCCGCGAAGTCGCGCTGAAGCTCGTGCGACCCGAGACGCTCTACTTCCCCGGCGCTCGAGAGCGGTTCCGCCGCGAAGCCGAGGCGGTCGCGCGGCTGCAGCACCAGAACATCGTGCCCGTGTTCACGGTCGGCGAGGAGAAGGGCATCCCCTTCTTCGCGATGGAGCGCGTCCACGGCTGCTCCATCTCGCAGGTCATCGCGAGGCTCGCCGGGAAGGCGCCGGGCTCGCTCACCGGCAAGAACTTCGCCGCCGCGGTCGACGCGTGCCTGCGCGAGAACGGCGCGCTGTCGCCGTCCGACCCGCCGGTCGCCGAGAACGCGTTCGGACGCAGCTGGGTCGAAGCGTGCTTCCGGGTCGCGCTCGAAGCAGCCGAGGCACTCGTCCACGCGCACGCGCGCGGCGTGCTGCACCGCGACATGAAGCCGTCGAACCTGATGGTCACGGCGGACGGCCGCGTCCGGCTGGTCGACTTCGGTCTCGCGGTGCTCGTCGGCTCCGATCGCATCACGCGCACCGGCACGCAGCTCGGCTCGGTCGCGTACATGGCGCCCGAGCAAGTGCGCGGGCAGGCCGATCAGGTCGGCGTTCGCTCGGACGTCTACTCGCTCGGCGCGACCTTGTACGAGATGCTCGCGCTCGTCGCGCCGTTCGAGGACTCGCACGCGGAGGCGCTGCAGTTGCGCATCATCGCCGAGGCGCCGCGCCCGCTGCAGCAGGTGAACTCGACGGTGCCGTGGGACGCCGAGACGGTCTGCCTCACGATGCTCGAGAAGGACCCCGCGCGGCGATACGCCACCGCGACGGATCTCGCGACCGATCTGCGCAACGTGCTCGAGCTGCGGCCGATCGCCGCGAAGCGGCCCGGCCCGCTCCTGCGCGCGCGCCGCTTCGCGCAACGCCATCCCGCGTGGACGGTCGCCGCCGTGCTCGGCACCATCCTCGTGCTCGGCGGCCCGATCGGCTTCGCGATCCAGCAGCGCCACGCGAACGTCGAGATCGGGAAGCAGAAGGACCGCGCGGAGGCGAGCCTCGCGCGCACGTTCGAGGCGATCGACCGCATGCTGGTGCGACTCTCCGACGAACGACTCGTGCGGGTGCCGCGAATGGCGGCGGTGCGCCACGAGGTGCTGCAGGATGCGCTCGCCATCTACCGCTCCGTGCTCGCCGATCAGGACGACAACCCGCAGGCGCAGCTCGGCGCGGGCGACGTGCACCGCCACGTCGCCGACCTCCACGCGCTGCTCGGCGAGCCGGACGCCGCGATCGCCGAGTACACCGCCGCGGAGGATCTGCTGACGCGCGCGGTCGACCGCGGCGCGAACGGTCCGGCCGCGCGCATCAACATCGCTCTCGCGCGATGGCGGCATGCACGGACGCTGCACGAAGTCGGGCGCGACGCTGAGTCGTTCCCATTGTGGCGCCGTGCGATCGAGGACCTCGAGCGTTCGGTGGCGGAGCTGGCCGACGATCCGTTTGCCGCGATCTCGTGGGCGCAGTGCTTGAACGAGCTCGCGACCGCGCAGCTCGACATCGGCCAGCGCGCCGAGTCGCTCGCGTCGCGGCGCGCGTCGCTCGACAGGATCGACGCGGTGCTGAAGAAATGGCCGGACCTCGCCGACGCGCGCGCACGCCGCGCCTCGTACCTCGCGAACCTCGGCGGCGTGCTGCAGGCCTGGGGTCGACCCGACGAAGCCGAGCCGTATCTGCGCCAAGCGATCGACGCGCTCGAACCGCTCCTCGCGCTCGACCCGACCGACACGACGATCCGCAGCCTCACGTGCGAGACGCACAACGGACTCGGCCAGATCGCGATGGCGCACGACCGGACCGACGAGGCTCTCCGCGAGTTCTCGCTCGCCACGAACGGCGCGCGCGACACGCTCGCCGACGATCCGGACGTCGTGCAGAACCGCGAGCAACTGCTGCACATGCTGATCCTGCACGGCGACGCCGCCATGCAGTGCGGCCGGCTCGACGAGGCCGAGACGATGCTCTCCGAAGGCGTGTCGCACGCACGCCGCCTGATCGAGATGGTGCCGTCGAACGCCACGTATCGCACTCTGCTCGCGGACGTCGTGGGCGAGACGGCGGACCTGCGCCGGCGGCAGGGCCGCATCGACGACGCGGTCACGCTCTACCACGAGGCGATCGACGTGCTCACGCTCCTCGCCCGCGAGCAGCCGGAGTCCGAGGCCCACCGCGTGAACAGTGCGTTCGATCGCGAAGAGCTCGCGGCGATCGCGGACTCGCGCGGCGATCTCGAGAAGGCGTTCGCGCTGCGCGTGACCGCGCTCGCCGACCTGCGCGAAGCGCGCCGGCTCTTTCCCGAGCTGCAGAACGTGCACGACCTCGAGTACACGACCTCCATCCATCACGCGAACGTGCTGTTCGCGCGGCGGGACCATCGCGCGATGCGCGCGCTCGTCGACGAGATGGCGGCGCTGCGGTACGACGAGGCCGACAAGACCCTGCGACGCGGGCACATCCTGCTGAACCTCGCCGCGCTCCTGCGCGACGACGCCGCTCTCGATGCGGCCGAACGCAACGCGCGGATCGACGCGGCGCTCGGCGAGGCGGCGGCGCAGCTCGCGCGCGCGAAGGAACTCGGTCAGCCCGACGTGGCCGGGCTCTTGAAGAGCGACATCGTCACCGAGTGGCGCGCCGACGCGCGGATCGCAAAGCTGATCGGCGAGTGACGCGCGCGACCGATCACTCGGGCTGCGTTTCCATCACCTCGGCGAGGCGCGAGAGCGCGCGGAACAGCAGGTTGCGCACCGACGCTTCGGAGCGGTTCATCTCCTTTGCGACCTCGGCGCGCGACAGCTCGAGCAGCTTCGAGAGGACGATCACCTCGCGGTAGTCCTCGGGCAGCTGCTCGAACGCCTCCTCCACCTTCTTGATGCGCTCCTTTGCGATGAGCGCCTTGCTCGGCGTGTACACGTCCTCGCACGCCTTCTCGAACGCGTTGTCATCGGCGGTCGTGAACGTGCCCGGCTGCGGCTGCGGGACCTCGCGCACCATGTCGCGCTTGGCCGCGCGGTAGTACTCGTACTTGTTCGCGATCTTGCGCAGCGCCGTCGTGTACAGCCACTGCTTGAAGCCCTTCTCGCCCGGGTACTGGAACCGGTCCATGTGCTGCAGGATGTCCCGCACCACCGACTGGACGACGTCCTCGCCGGACTCCTTCGCTCGCATCTGCGGCCCCATGCGGAGCCGGACGAACGCGCGCAGGCCGGGGAGGTGATTGGCGAGGAGTTGATCGACCGCGCCCGCGTCGCCCTTGGTCGCTTCACCGACGAGTTTGTGTTCGCTCACGGCGGCGGATTGTAGCCGACCGTCCGCGACGGATAACCGCGCAGAAGAAGCTCTGGCTCGGCGAGGCGACCATCTGCGACAATTGATTCCGCCGCGTTGCGGTGGCGGCGCAGTCGCCCCGGGGACGCGCCGGTTTCTTGCGGAAACCTCAAGACTGCCGGCCCGGAATCCGGCTCTGAATCCGTGAGTCGTTGGAGCTCGTGCCGATGGCGTCTCTCGAGGATCTCGTTGCCGAATGCCTCGAGCGCCTCGAGGACGAGGGGATCCCCGCGATCTTCGCGGTCTGCCGGGCCAACCCCGAGGAGGCGCCGGAGATCCTGAAGAGGTTGATCCGGCTGGGGGAGATGGGAATGCTCTCGACCCGCATCGCGCCTTGGATGACGAAGATCACCTGAGCGGCGCGCGGCGAGATTCGGGCCCTCGCGGCCCGAGTCCGTGTCATTCGGGGAACGGGGATGGAGTGATTCGCCAGGTCTCCGGGTCTCCGGTCTCTGTCCATCGGGTCTCCGGTCACGGGTCACCGGGTTGCGGCGATCGGGCCCCGGTGGCCGGGTCGCCGGGTCGCCGGGCAACCGGGCAACCGGGCAACCGGGGCCCGAACGCCGATGACCGGTGACCCGTAAACGGAGACCTGTGACCCGGAGAAGAGGGCCCGTGATCCGCGCACCGTCCTCCGTCACCCGATCTCGACGCGCTCGATCACGTCCCCGAGATCCAGCCTCTCCACCACTTCCATCCCCTCGACCACGATCCCGAACGCGGTGTACCGCGCATCGAGCCGCGGCTGCGGCCGGAACGTGATGAAGATCTGGCAGCCGCCCGTGTCCTTCCCCGCGTCGGGCATTCCGATCGTGCCGCGCTCGTAGCGGGCCTGGTTCACTTCGCTGCGCAAGGACGCATCGCCGGTGCCGTAGCCGTCGCCTCGCGGGTCGAGGCCCTGCACGACGAAGCCCGGGACGAGCCGGTGGATCGTGAGGCCGTCGTAGAAGCCGGCGCGCGCGCGTGTGACGAAGGCGGCGACGTGCGTCGGCGCGAGGTCGGGGAACAGCTCGATCACGAACTTGCCCTTCTTCGTCTTCAGCGTCGCGCGCAGGTTGTCCTTG
>CAZOLL010000093.1:5041-11444 GCA_964580365.1 uncultured Phycisphaeraceae bacterium | reverse complement strand
CCCCGCGTCCGTCGGTCAGGGCGCTCTTCGTGCCTCCTTCGTGTGCTTCGTGTTCAGTCCACCGACTCCATCCCCGCCATCAGCGTGGCGCCCGGCTCCTCCAGTCGGTGGAATCGTCGTCGATCATGCGCTCTTGCGACGTGCTGCTCACGAACCTCGCGGAGGTGGCGACCTGCGCCGGCGCTGCGCCGCGCGTGGGGAGGGCGCTCGACGATGCGGGAGTGATCGAACGCGGGGCGGTCGCGATCGGCGGTGCGAAGATCGTCGCTGTCGGTCCCGAGGCCGCGATCCGCGCCGACTGGCGTGCTGCGAGCGAGGTCGACTGCGGCGGCGGGACGCTCGTGCCGGGGTTCGTCGACGCGCACACGCACCCGGTGTTCGCTGCGACGCGCGAGCGCGAGTTCGATCTGCGCGTGCGCGGCAAGAGCTACCAGGAGATCACCGCGGCGGGCGGCGGGATCTTCTCGTCGGTGCGGTCGCTGCGCGCGACGGACGATGCGACGCTCGAGCGGAGGTTGCGGGCTCGTTGCGACAACTTCCTCGCGCACGGGACGACGACCGTCGAGGCGAAGTCGGGGTACGGGCTGTCGGCCGAAGATGAGTTGCGGTCGCTCGAGGTGCTCGCGCGCGTCGCCGCGTCGCATCCGCTCGAGGTGCATCCGACGTTCCTTGGCGCGCACCAGGTGCCGGCGGAGTGGAAGGCGGATCGTGCCGGCTACTTCGACCTGTTGATCGACCGCGTGCTGCCGCAGGTCGTCGCGCGACGGCTCGCGACGGCGTGCGACGTCTTCTGTGACGAAGGAGCGATCACGGTCGACGAGTCGCGGCGGCTGCTCGTCGCGGCGCTGCGCGCGGGGCTGCGGCTGCGCGTGCACGCCGACGAGCTGGCGCGGATCGGCGCTTCGGAGCTCGCGGGCGAGTTGCGCGCCGACTCCGCGGACCATCTGTGCAAGGTCGATGACGCGGGGATCGCGGCGCTCGTTCGCGGCGGGACGTGCGGCGTCCTGTTGCCGGGCACCGTGCTCTCGCTAGGCCTGAAGGCGCTGCCGCCGGCGCGCAAGCTGGTCGACTCGGGCGTGCCGGTGGTGATCGCGACCGACTTCAACCCGGGCACGTCCTACCTCCAGTCGATGCCGGTGGCGATCCAGCTCGCGTGCTCGATCCTCCGGCTCACGGTCGCGGAGGCGCTGGTCGCCGCGACGGCGAACGCGGCGCACTCGCTGCGCGTCGCCGACCGGGTCGGCTCGATCGAAGCGGGCAAGGACGCCGACCTCGTGTTGCTCGATCGCGCGTCGCACCTCTTCCTCGGCTACGAGCTGGGGGAGAATCCCGTGCGCACGGTCTGGAAGCGCGGCGCCGTCGTGTACCGTCGCTCGGATCCCCCGGCGCGAGAGGCGCCCGCCGGCGGCCCCGCCCGCCCCGCCCGTGAGGAGCGATCGTGACCGAAATCGTCGAGTGCGTGCCGAACTTCAGCGAAGGCCGGCGTCCCGAAGTCGTCGAGCGCATCGTCTCCGCCATCGCGGCGGTAAGAGGCGTCACGCTGCTCGACCGCGAGATGGATCCCGACCACAACCGCGCGGTCGTGACGTTCGTCGGCGCGCGCGCTCCGGTCGTCGCCGCGGCCGTCGCCGGCGTGCGCGCCTGCATCCCGCTCATCGACCTGAACGGCCACCGGGGGCAGCACAAGCGGATGGGCGCGTGCGACGTGCTGCCGTTCGTGCCGGTGTCGGGCATCACGCTGGACGAGTGCGCCGAGCTCGCGCGCCAGGCGGGCCGTCGCATCGGCGACGAGCTGTCGGTGCCGGTCTACCTCTACGAGCACGCCGCGACGCGCCCCGAGCGCAAGGACCTCGCCGAGATCCGCAAGCCGGAGTTCGAAGGGCTGCGCGACCTGATCGGCAAGGATCCGTCGCGCGTGCCGGACTTCGGCCCGAACAAGATCCACCCGACCGCCGGCTGCATGGCGGTGGGCGCGCGCTTCTTCCTCATCGCCTACAACGTCAACCTCGAGACGACCGACCTCGCGCTCGCGAAGAAGATCGCGAAGGAGATCCGCGAGCGCGACGGCGGGATGAAGTGCGTGAAGGCGATGGGCTTCGAGTTGAAGGAGCGCGGGCTCGTGCAGGTGTCGATGAACCTCACGAACTACACCATCACGCCGATCCGCGTCGTGTTCGACGCGATCGCCGCGAAGGCGCGCGCGGCCGGCGTCGAGATCGCCGAGAGCGAGCTGGTCGGCCTCGCGCCGCGCGCCGCGCTCGATGCCGCGACCGCGAAGCACGTGATGCTCGCCGGGTTCGACGAGAAGCGCCAGATCATCGAATCGCTGCTCTCGAGTTCGAAGCCGTGAACCCGTGAACTCAGGAGGCGCCGTGTCCGCGAGATTCCTCGCCCTTTCGATCGCGCTCGCCGCCCTGCTCGCGGCGCCCGCGCGCGCACAGCAGCCCGGCGAACAACTCTGCGGCGACTGTCACACCACCGGCAAGGTCGCGCACGATCACACGAAGGCGGAGATCGAGCAGGAGAAGGACGTCATCTACTGCACGACGTTCATGGAGAAGGACAAGGAAGCGCTCGGCCTCGACTGGATGCCGTGCCCGAGGTGCAAGACGCCGTCGCTGCAGGCCGCCGCGCAGCGTGAGTTCGACGCGGAGGAGACGAAGCGCCGCGCGTGGATCGACGAGCGCCGGAAGCGCGTCGACGCGCTCGTCGGGCATCCGTGCATGCACCTGCGCACCGAGCACTTCGAGTTGACGTGGGACGTGCAGAGCTGGAGGGTCGGCCAGCGGACCTACGAGACGCACTCGATGCTGCACCTGTGGGCCCAGCGCTTCGAGAAGCTCTACTCCGACATCCAGGCGCTCCACGGCGTGACCGACATCGACATGGGGCGCGGCAGCCAGCGCACGCGGCTCGAAGTCATCCTGGTCGAATCGGAGAAGAGTGCGCTCGCTTTGCGCCCGCGGATTCTCGGCGGCACGAGCCACGCGATCTTCGGCCCGATCGCGGAGACGATGATCGACTGGTTCGACAAGAAGAAGCTGAAGGACGACGAGGGCTTCCACGAGTTCCTGACGCACCACGTCGCGCACCTCATCTATCACGACATGGATCGCGACGCGAAGTGGCTGCACGAGAAGTACGGGTGGATGCAGGAAGGCCTCGGTCACTTCTGGGAGATCCGGAAGTTCGGCCCGCCGAACACCTACTGCGCGCGCGAAGCGGGTGCGGACCTCAACTGGAAGGGCGCCAACTGGGAGGCCGCGATCAAGAAGGCGGTCATCGCCGGCGACCATGGGACGTTCGCGGAGACCTGCTCGAAAGCCGCCGACACGCTGTCGCCGAAGGAGCACGTCTACTCGTGGTCGTGGGTCGACTACCTGATCTGGCTCGACCCGAAAGCGCTGCCGAAGATGCTGGGGATGATGAAGAGCGAGGCGCAGCCGCCGGTCCGCGAGTGCCTGATGGAGTCCTACGGGATCACGATGGGGCAGTTCGAAGAGGGCTGGCTGCAGTTCGTGAAGGACAACTACTCGATCGCGCCGACGAAGGGGCCGCAGGTCCGCGCTCCGCGGCGGGTCGACCCCGTCAATCCAAAGGACCAAGGCGACGGCGGTTGATCCGGTCACCTCGGATCGCACGCGCGCTATGACGGGGCGCTTCCGAATCGGGATCGACCGCATGAATCGCCGAACCGCGCTGAAGTCGCTCGTCGGGCTCGCCTGCGTCGCGTGCGGCCGCACGCTTTCCGCGGCCGCGCGCTCGGACGACGAGAAGCTCTGCGGCGGATGCCACACGACCGGGCGCATCGACCATCCGCACGACCCGGGCCTCGTGAAGCGCGAGCAGGGCGTGCTGCGCTGCTCGGAGTTCATGGAGAAGGACCCCGAAGCGCTCGGCCTCGACTGGTTGCCGTGCCCGAAGTGCGTCGGCTCGACCCAGCAGGCCGCGGCGAAGAAGCAGTTCGACGTCGCATTCGCTGCCGAGAAGAAGTGGCTCGACGACTGCCGCAACGTCGTCGACAAGAACGTGAAGCACGAGTGTCTGCACCTCAAGACCAAGCACTTCCAGATCGCGTGGGACATCCCCGAGATCGAAGTGAAGCGCGTGATCTACCGCCGGCACGAAGCGGCGCACCTGTACGCGCAGCGCTTCGAGGCCCTGTTCGACGAGCTGAACGAGCTGCTCGGCATCACCGCGGCCGACACCAACCACGTCCCGCACTGCCTCTACATCTTCGAATCGAACAAGAGCGCGATCGCGCTCTGCCCCGTGGTGACCGGCCTCGCGTTCGGCTGGACCGAGCACTGCTACAAGATCGACTCTCCGAACACGCAGCTGGTCTTCTACTGGAACAAGCCGAAGTTCCCGACCGACGAGCTGCTGCACGAATACCTCACGCACCTCGTCATCCACCTCATCGCGCACCACGTCGGCACCTATACCTACTGGATGTTCGAGAAGTACGGCTGGGTGCACGAGGGCCTCGCACACTGGTTCGAGATCCGCAAGTTCGGCTCGCCGGTCGCCTTCTGCATCAAGGAGGCCGACCCGATGACGAACTTCCGCGGCAAGGGTTGGGAGCGCCTCGTGAAGCTCGGCGTGCTCTCGGGCGATTACCCCGCGTTCCAGGACGTGCTGCAGAAGGGCGCGAACGAGCTGAACGGCCGCGAGCACGTCTTCTCTTGGTCGTGGGTCGACTACCTCATGTGGCTCGATGCGAAGAAGATGAAGGACCTGCTCGTGGCGATGAAGGGCGACAAGCTCCCGACGCGCGAGGCGCTGCAGAAGTCCTACGGGATCACCGTCGGCCAGTTCGTCGACCGCTGGGTCGCGTTCGTGAAGGAGCAGTACTCGGTGCAGCCGTACGTCGGCCCGCGCGTGCGCGCGCCGAAGGGCTCGCGCTGAACGACGCGCGGGACCCGGGAGAACCGATCAGCGCGGCGAGCGCCGCGCGAGCACGAGCCGATGGAAGTCGTCCTTCCCCGGCGCGTACGACGCGAGAAACTCGCGCGCGGCGGCCTCGTCCGGTGCGATCAGCCTCGAGTCGAGCGCCTGCAGCAGGTCGGCGAGCGCCGGCGCGGTCGCGTGGATCGACGACGAAAACGTCCGGCCGCGCGGGTGGTCGATCCACCACACGGTCTTCGTGGGGTCCTTCTTGCGCACCAGCGCGTTTCGCGGCGAGCACGCGCCGTGGCGGTAGCCGCGCGCGTGCATCTCGGCGATCGCGCGTGCAAAACGGTCGCGCCACTTGGTCTGCCGCGCAGGCCGGCCCTTCTTCACCGCGCGGCGCAGGATCTCCGAGACCGACCGCATCCGAGCGAGGCGGAGGAACGCGACGAACTGGTCGACGACGATGCCGCCGACGCGGCGTTCGCCGAAGGCGATCGCGGACGGAGCGTTCAGCCCGAGCGCGAACGCGGCGCGGGAGTTCTTCCACTCGCGGCGAACGCGCGACGGGAGGAGGACGGTGAACGCGTTGCGGACCGCCGGTCGCCGGTAGACCTTGACGAACAGCTTCACCTTCTCGCCGCCGACCCGCGTCTTCACCTTCAGGTGCCAGGTGTTCCGCTCGCGGCGCTGCTTCTGCACGTAGGGCGCGCCGAAGTCGAGCTCGCGAAACAGGCGCTTCAGCCCGCCGTCCTTGTCGACGGCAGGGTCGGTGACGACGTGGGGGAAGGCGACCAAGGCGCGCGGAGACTAGCGCGCGTTGCGCATGGTGAGAAGCGGCGTCAGATCGGCCGCTGCAGCCCCATCCTCTTCACCTTCATGTAGATGGAAGCTCGGGAGATCCCGAGGCGGCGCGCCGCCTCCTCCTTGTTCCATCCCGTGACGCGGAGCGCGAGTTCGATCGCGTCGCGCTCGAGGTCGTCCATCGGCTTCAAGAACTTCACGCCGCCGACGCCGCCGGTCGCCGACTGGCCTTCCATCTCCTTCGCGCGCGACTCGGCCTTCTTCGCCAGCTCGACCGCCGCGTCGTGGCGCGTCGCGAGGTGGCGCGTCCGTGCCGTGGAGAGCACGAGCGCCACCGCGAGGTCGATGGTGAGGTCGCCGTTCGTCGCGGGCGTCGCGTGCTCGAGGAGGATCGCGCCGGCGCCGGAGTCGTTCAGCCGGAACGGGATCAGCATGCGGTCGCCCTGCAGCTCGATGCCCGCGGCCTTCGTGTGCGTCGGACCGGGCTCCTCGGGCTTCGACTTCTGCAGCTGCGTCGCGACGCGCGCCGCGAGCTTTCGCGACTCGCCTTCCGGCGCCCAGCTCTCGCCCGCCGCGCTCCAGCCGGCCTCGGCGAGCACCGAGTCGTTCTGCAGCAGGATGCCGTAGGCCCGCGTCGCCCCCGCCAGCGACATCGCCGAGCGTGCGAGCGACGAGATGAAGGTCTCGTCGTCGCCGGACGGTCCTGCCG
>CAZOLL010000093.1:0-5031 GCA_964580365.1 uncultured Phycisphaeraceae bacterium | reverse complement strand
GGAGAGTGCTTTCAGAAAACGATCCGCGCGTGCAAGCGCGGACTGCAGAGTGTCCTTCTGCATCTCCACCTCGACTTCTTCCCGAACCGGCCTCTTCTTCGTTGCGACGGCGCCGTCCGATCGCACGGGATTCGATCCTCACGACAAATCGAACCTCAGCCCGGACTTGGACGCGGAACGGATCCGTCAGGGTCCATCGAATTCGCGGACCGCGCGATCGAGCGCGCCTTCTTCCGCGAGACGTCGCCAAGCTGCGACATCGGGCACGCGGACGCGTGGCGCGCCGATCGTCCCGCGCACTCCGAACAGGTTCGCGGGCCATCCCTTGCCGTGATTCTCGACGAACGGCGCATCGAACAGCGTTGCCGCGTCGAGAGAGAAGTCGAGGGCGCCGCCCGGCGCCGTCGCGCCGCGGAGCACGAACTCGCGGCCGTTCACCTCGAGTCTCAGCGGATCGATTCGCAACGTTCCGTGGTCGATCGTGAGTTTTCCGTCCGTCGCGCCGAGCTTGCGCGCGCCGGTCGTTCCGGTGAGGTCGGGGGCGAGCGCGTCGGCGAGCGGCGATCCGGAGATTGCACCGGCGCTGAACGACGCTCGCCCTTGACCGCTCGCGGTCGAGCGGATCGCGCCGAGCCCGTCGCCCTGGCCTTCGACCTCCAGCTCGGCGGTCATGCGCACGTCGGTCTTCACGATCGGCGCTCCGCCCGCGGGCGCGAAGACCGGCGCGATCGCCGCCGCGACCTCCTGCAGCGTGAAACGCGGGAGGACGTCTTTCACCGCGAACCTCGCCCTCGTGCGGCCGGCGTCCGGTCCGAACAGCGCGATCGAGCCGGAGCCGTCGATCGTCCCGCCGTCCGGGAGCTTCCCTCCCGCGCGGGCCACCGTCGCGACGCCGTGCTCGAGCGCCGCTTCGAGACGGAATGCGTCGATCACGTCGACCCCGATCGTCGCTCGTCCTGCGGTCGCCTCGAGGCGACCGGTCCACGCGTCGGCCGGCGCTCCGATCGACGGCGCCGCGAGCTCGAGGGAGACGTCGAGCGGAGCGCCCTCGAAGAGGTAGAGCTCGGCGCCGCCAGGGACGGAGTGTTCGAACCGGCCGCCGAGGTCCTCGCCCTTCATGCGCGCGGACGCGGACCATCGCTCCTTCGTCGCTCCGATCGTGATCGAGATCTCTGCGTCGCCTCCCGCGCCCAGTCCGGGCAGGCCGAACACGCGCGCCGCGAAACCCGTGACGTGGCGCAGGTCGGATTCGAGCTCGAAGGTCGCATGGAAGTCGTCGCGTCCGCGCCACGCGCCGGAAAAGGAGACGTCCCCGAACGCGAACGACCCGAACGCGTCTTGCACCTCGACCGCCGTGAGCTTCTCGTCGATGCGCAGTTCGGCATCGAGCGTCAGCTCCGTGCCGACGAGCACGTCGGTGGCGCCGAACTTCGCGGACACGCGATCTCCCGACACACTCAGGTGGATGCCGGACTCCGCGCCGGGGTTCACGCGCGCATCGATGCTGCCGGAGAGCCCGAGCGCCGCGAGTGCACCGGCCCACGGCGCCGCGGTCAGCGCGCCGGCGCGCTCGAAGTCGATCCCGAAGTGTGCGGCGAGGTCGCCCGCGAACGCACCGCCGCCCGCGCGCAACGCGCCGTTCCCTTCGAGCAGCGCGAACGACGACGCGAGGCGGAACTTCTCCATCAGCACGAGCGGCTTCGCGAGATCGACCTCGAGGCGTCCCGCGAGCGCGACGAACGGATCGACCAGGACCATCGCCCCGGTGCGATCGACGAGGCCGACGCGGTCGAGCGCCGCGTCGCCGACCAGCGACGCGCGCCCGCCTGGGCCGAGCGACAGCTCGAATCTCGCGTCGCCGCGACCGGAGATGCGCGCGCCGGGGAGGAGTGCGGCGGCGAGCGGCTGCCACGCATCGAGCGCGAGGCCCTTCGCATCGCACGACGCCGTCACCGTGTCCGGCGTCTTCGTCCACTCCACGCGTGCGGGTGCGCCGACTCCCGCGGCCGCGAGCTTCCCGTGCTCGGCGCCGCCCTCGGTCCGCTCGAACTCGAACTCGACGGACTCCGCGCGCATCTCGGGCATCGACGGGTTGGCCGCGGGCGTGGGGATCTCCACGGTGGCGCCGCGGATCGCGCAGCTTGCCGCCGGAGCGTCGAACATCGCGCCGATGCCCGACAGGAAGCGCGTCTCGCCGAGCACGCGGATCACGGCGCCGTCGAGCTCGAGCTTCCGCGGCGGCGCGCCGTCGAGCCACGCCTCGAGCGAGGGCGACACCGTGCATGCCGCGGCCGACAGCACGCGAGCGCCGGAGGCGTCGGTGACCTCGAGTGCCTCGACGCGATCTCCCGCGCGCGACGCATAACGCGCTCGGACGCCGCCGGGGGTCGTGAGCGTCTGCGCGGAGCCGCCGCCACCGTCATCGGACCGGCTGCATCCGATTGCGAGCAGTGCGAGGAGCGCGAGGAGCGGGCGCGCGGCGCGCGCGCGCGCCTCACGCCGATGCGGGTCTTGGTCCGGCGTCACGCCGAAAACTGTAGCGACCCGCGCGACGCGTCGGTCGCGCGGGCCGAGCGGTCACCGCACGTCCGCGTAGCGCCGCCGGAACAGGATGAAGCCGATCGTCAGCGCGACGACGGCGAACCCGACCAGCACGCCCATGTCGACGAGCATCGTCGGGTCGGTCCACGACTTCCCGTACCAGAGCATCCCCTGCATCCCGCTCATCGCCCACCAGGTGAGCGTGCAGCGCGTGACGACCTCTGCGAACGTCGGCAGGGCGAGCATCTGGATCGGGAACCACGCGCCGCCGAGCGCGGCCATGATGAGGATGAGGAGCGTCGACATCCCCTCCGCCTGTTTCTCGGTCTTCGCCCACGCGGCGATGACGACGCCGAACGCCGTGACGGCGAGCAGGAGAGTGAGCGAGAGCAGCACGAGCGTGACCGGATCGCGCAGGAAGTCCACTTGGAACACGATCGCGCCGAACGCGAACATCAGGCAGAGCTGCAGCGCGCCGATGGTCGCGCAGAACAGGAGCTTGCCGAGCAGGATCGCGTCGCGGGGGATCGACGAGAGCAGGAGGCGCGGCAGCGTCCCGCCTTCGCGCTCGCGGATCAACGAGGCGCCGCACGCCATCAGGCCGAACATCAGCATCATCACGCTGATGCCGGAGACGCTCTGCGCGAGCATGTAGGTCATCGTCTTCGGCCGGTCCGGCGGCGCGATGTCGACGTTCGACACCGGGACGAGCCGCGTGAAGACGTTGCCCATGTCGAACGCCTTCTCCGGCTCGGTCGCCGGCTTCGACGCCGCGCTCGCGTCCGTGGAGGTTTCGCGCTTGCCGAGCAGGCCCTGGTCCTCGACGGTCTTCACGATCGCCGTGATCGAGTTCGACAGCGTTTCGGTCATCGATCGGATGCGCTCGGCTTGTTCCGCCGGCATCCCGGCCAGTTCCATCACGCGCGCGGTGAACAGCGCGGCGGAGTCCTGCGCGACCGTCGAGACGAACGCCTGCATCAGACCGATCCCGACGAGCTGCTTCTCCATGTCGCGGCCGGGGTCGCGGTACATGCGCAGCTCGGGGAAGCGCTTCGCGTCGATCGCGTCCGCGAAACCCTTCGCGATCACCAGCGCGTGGTGCGCTTCGCCGTCGGTCACCTTCTGCTTCAGCTCGGCCTCGGTGGGGAGGTCCTTCTCGTTCGCGGCGGGCGACACGCGCAGCACGTTCGAGTCGCGCAGCCCGGCGACGAACGCACGGCTCTTCTCGGACTCGTCCTGGTCGAGGACCCAGAGGGTGGTGCGGCTCATGCCGCTTTCGCCCGCGTTCACGAACTTCATCACGAAGCCGAACACGCCGACGAGCACGAGCGGCAGCGCGAAGCCGAGCGCCATCCCGCCCTTGTCCCGGAAGTACCGCTTGAGGTCGAGCCTCGCGACCTGCAGCGCGGCGGAGAAGAGGTTCATGCGTCCCTCAGCCGCTTGCCGGTGAACTTGAGGAAGACCGCCTCGAGGTCGGCGCCCGGCAGCTCTGCGCGTTCGGCGAGCTCTTTCGCGGTGCCGAGCGCGAGGACCTTGCCTTGATCCATGATCGCGATGCGGTCGCAGAGGCGCTCGGCCTCCTCCATGTAATGCGTCGTGTAGAGCAGCGCCTTGCCGCCCTCTTTCAGCCGCACCAGTGCGTCGAAGATGTGGTTGCGCGACTGGGGATCGACGCCGACGGTCGGCTCGTCGAGGATCAACAACTCGGGGTTGTGGATCTCGCCGAGCGCGAGGTTCAGCCGGCGCTTCATGCCGCCCGAGTACTCGCGCACGCGGTCGTCCGCGCGGTCGGCGAGGCCGGACAGCGCGAGCGCGCGCTCGACGGCGTCGTCGAGGTTTGCCGCCGCGACGCCGAACAGGCGGCCGAAGAACTCGAGGTTCTCGCGCGCCGTGAGGTCGGTGTAGAGCGCGAGCTCCTGCGGCACGACGCCGAGTCGAGCGCGGGCACGCGCGTCGGACGACGGCGAAAACTCCGCGCCGCGAAACGACAGCGTGCCCGCGTGCGGCGTGCGCAGGCCGGCGATGCAGGAGATCGTCGTGGTCTTGCCGGCGCCGTTCGGGCCGAGCAGGCCGAACACTTCGCCGGCGGCGACGGTGAACGACACGTCGTCGGCCGCGACGCGCTCGCCGAATGCGTAACGCAGCCCGGCGACGGAGAGCAGCGGCGATGCGGTGGGCGCTGGCGTCGCCGGCACGACGGGCACTTCGGGGACCGCGGGCATGGGGGGCATCGGGAAGTGAGTGCCGCGCCGGCGCGGGATCCTTCGCGCCGAATGCGGCGCTCGCTCAACCGCGCAGCCACTCCGTGTGGAACGGCCCCTGACCGGGCATGTCGGTGCGCTCGTAGGTGTGCGCGCCGAACGCGTCGCGCTGCGCCTGGATCAGGTTCGCGGGGGAGTGCTCGGTCCGGTATCCGTCGAGGTACGCGAGGCTCGCCGACAGCGCGGGCACCGCGACGCCCACTCCCGCGGCCGCCGCGACGATCTTGCG